>NZ_CP013341.1:0-300710 GCF_001455205.1 Nitrosomonas ureae | reverse complement strand
ACGCTGCGGGGATATCTGATGGATTGTTGCGGATTGCAGTAGGATTAGAATCGGTGCAAGATCTTCAAACTGATTTAGCGCGAGGCTTGGCGCTATAGCTAGTGTGTTAAGCATGACAATGAGTTCAAAATTATTGAACACAATTCTATACGTAACTAAATTATTTCAGCCTTCTGGATAATGACATCATCAATAGGAACATTCTGATGTCCGGCAGAATTTCCGGTTTTAACTTTCTTTATCTTATCTACCACATCCTGGCCCTCAATCACTTTACCAAATACACAATATCCAAAGCCATGCGAGGATGGGTCTTTATAATTTAGAAATCCGTTATTGGCTACATTGATAAAAAATTGCGCTGTCGCTGAATGCACATCGGCGGTACGTGCCATCGCTATGGTGTAAGTATCATTTTTTAGGCCGTTAGCGGCTTCATTCTGAATGGGTGCTCGGGGTGTTTTCTGTTTCATTCCAGGCTCAAATCCACCCCCCTGAATCATGAAATCATCGATAACACGATGAAACAGTGTGTTGTCATAGAATCCGTTGGTTACATATTCCAAAAAATTTTGTACGGTTTCAGGCGCTTTCTCGTTATCCAATTCAATTTTTATTTCACCTAAATTGGTTTTCAATCTAACCATTGTTGATCCTTTGCTTATTTGTCGTTCTTATTATTGAATATTAACGGGTAGTTTAATGACTTCTTCGATAATAACATTGTTTTTCGGTACATCGCTTGAGAAAGGACCTTTTGATCCGGTCGGCATTGATGCAATTTTGTTGACGATATCCATGCCGGAAATGACTTTTCCAAATACTGCATAGCCGTAGCCACTTTGATTAGGTGCCTTAAAATTAAGAAATTTGTTATCGGCGACATTAATAAAAAACTGGGCTGATGCAGAATGCGGATCTGATGTTCGTGCCATTGCGATTGTGCCGGGCCCATTCTTCAGATCGTTAGCAGCCTCATTTGGAATGGGTGCCCGTGTCGGTTTCTGGTTGAATGCGGTATCGAATCCGCCGCCTTGAATCATAAAGCCCGCGATTACCCGGTGGAATATCGTATTTGTGAAAAAACCATCGTCTACATACTGTAGAAAATTCTCAACGGTTCTGGGTGCTTTGTCAGGATAAAGCTCAAGGACAATATTTCCAACATTCGTTTTCATTTCAACTTTTATATTTTCTGCATTAGCATACAGAGGAAACGAGAATAAAAACAGAAAAAATAAAATTTGGCGAAAATACATGGTTAGTGTGTCCTCATTGTTAGTTGCGCGGAGATTCAAATCCACATTATGTTATACTCATCGGCCATTCCGGTTGCATCCGGGAAGGTTCTGGATTCTATCAAAAAGACAAGTAATTCCAAAATTTATCCATTGGCTTTATGCTTAAAATATATAACTCAATCGCCCGTGAAAAACAAGATTTTGTTCCGATTACGCCTGGAAAAGTTAAGCTATATGTGTGCGGAATGACCGTTTATGATTATTGTCATTTGGGTCATGCGAGAGTTCTGGTTGTATTCGATACGGTTGTTCGCTGGTTTGAAGCGAATGATTTTGCTGTCAATTATGTGCGAAATATTACTGATATTGACGATAAAATCATTAAACGTGCACAAGAAAATAATGAATCAATTGGAGCACTAACGCAGCGTTTTATTCAAGCCATGAATGAGGATTCTGCGGCATTAGGCGTTTTATCACCCACTCATGAGCCGTGCGCGACACATCATGTTGAAAGCATGATTCGAATGATTGGTACGCTGGTTGAAAAGAACCTCGCCTATCAAGCTCATAATGGGGATGTTTATTACTCTGTTCACAACTTTCCTGGTTATGGCAAGCTTTCCGGTAAATCTTTGAATGATCTACGGGCGGGTGAGCGCGTAGATATTGATTCGAGCAAAAAAGACCCATTGGATTTTGTATTGTGGAAATCAGCAAAATCCGGCGAACCATTCTGGGAATCCCCTTGGGGGCCAGGACGGCCAGGTTGGCACATTGAATGTTCAGCCATGTGCGAGCAATTTCTTGGGGAGCATTTTGATATTCATGGTGGAGGTCAGGATCTACAGTTTCCGCATCATGAAAATGAAATTGCGCAAAGTGAGGGAGCGCATGATCATCCATTTGTCAACTACTGGATGCACAATGGGTTTGTTCGCGTTGACAACGAAAAGATGTCAAAGTCTTTGGGCAATTTCTTTACTGTCCGTGAGATATTGAAGTTATACCAACCTGAGGTGGTGCGCTTTTTTATTTTGCGTGCGCACTATCGCAGTCCACTCAATTATTCAGATCAGCATTTGAAAGACACAAAACTGGCACTTGATCGTCTTTATATTGCATTAAAAGAGGTTGAGCCCATTAGTGTTGCGATGGTCGATTGGGATTATCCCTATGCACAAAAATTTAAACAGGCAATGGATGATGATTTTAATACGCCGGATGCAATTGCTATATTGTTTGATCTTGCCAGCGATATCAACAAAACTGGGTCAAGAGAACACGCTGGATTACTCAAGGCGTTCGGTGGCTTGCTAGGGATTTTGCAGCAGAACCCGCAAGAATATCTGCAAAATAAGACGGCTAGCAGTGAATTAAATCCCTCAGCGCACGATGAAATCGAGCAATTGATTCAGGAGCGTATAAACGCTCGTAAAGAGGGACGTTACTCCGATGCGGATGCAATCCGGAAACAACTGCAGGAACAGGGCATCATTCTTGAAGATAGTTCGCAGGGAACAACATGGCGTCGGGCGTAGGCGATTAAAATCAGGGCGTTAAATTTTCCAGAGATATAACGTGGAATTCGAGAAATCATTAAGCTTGATACATTTGTCAGGTGGAATATCAGGAATAATAAAAGTATTACTGATTAGAAAACTTCCGGGGCGCATTTCCTGAGTGACCTTTCGCCACAGCGAAGCCATCGGAACCGGGGATAAATAGGCATATACAACATCATAGTTTGAGAAATCATGTTTCCAGAAATCACCCCATACGATTTTACTGGCTGAAGCAGAAAACATGTTTCTTAATTGACTGATCAGAAAAGGTAAAGGGGCATGTTCGATGCCATAAAAAGAACCATTTTTGTGAGTATTTGCCAGATTGCTGACTAACCCCCCACATCCACTTCCAAGGTCAATAAAGGAAAATTGATCGCGTTGAGGTAATAATGCTGCCAGTGCCCGACTCACGCTTTTGCTTGAAAGATACAAGGGTACCTGGGTTTTATAAGTTTTGCCGTAGGTGAGTAATAAACAAAGAAAAAGTATCAAGAACCACGTGGGTGAAATATTCAGTGCTAATACCGCAATCGCTAAGGGCATAAAAATAAAATGGATCGGAATCCACCACAACGGCATTCTGAGGCAATAACTCACAAGCCCCGCCAGCAATCCCTGCACGATAGCCCATGCAAAGATATTTAAAACGATTACCGATTGGATTCCGATAAAGAAACCAACCCCTATCAAGGTGGCTATCTGAGTGAGCAGGGCGATAATAACCGGATGCCGAAATTTCATCATAGTAAACAATTATAAGTTTATAAAGCGTTCGCTCCTGGATTTTGCAATAAATCTTTCGCGGGCTCTTCCTGCATATCGATATCAACCGTGGGATTATCCATAGTAATCGCTTTCTCCGCCTTCTCATTCATTACCACGATGCTGATCCGGCGATTAATGGGATTAAGGGGATTATCCTTATCAAATAATACGGCCGAAGACAATCCAACAACTTGCAGCATTTTGTTAGCATCCATGCCACCTACAATCAGTTCCCGGCGGGAAGCATTGGCCCGATCGGCGGAAAGTTCCCAGTTACTGTAACCTTTATCACCGGACGGAAAAGGTTTTGCATCCGTATGGCCGGAGAGGCTGATTTTGTTAGTTACTTCGTTCAGCATTTTGCCAATTTCACGCAGAATGGTTCTGGTATAGGGTTGTAATTCGGCTCTTCCAAGGGCGAACATAGGCCGGTTTTGCTCATCAACGATTTGGATTCTTAACCCATCCGTGGTGATATCCAATAGCAATTGATTTGCAAATCTTTGCAATTGGGGATTAGCCTGAATGGCTTCCTCGATTTTCTTTTTTAACCCTTCGAGCTTTTCCAACTCAATCCGTTCTTTAATAACTTTTATTGCTTGCTTATTGGCTTTGTCGTTAGTAATAATTTCTCCATTCTTAACTTGACCGTGCTGACGGGTCAGATCTGTGCCGCCGCCCTTGATTAAGCTATTAGTTTCTCCAATGCTCGAGCCACCCATGAAAGCAATTTTTAGCGGTGTTTTAAAATATTCCGAGATACCCTCCAATTGACTTTGGGTTGATGATCCCAATAACCACATCAGTAGAAAGAAAGCCATCATGGCGGTTACGAAATCCGCATAGGCGATTTTCCAGGCACCGCCATGATGGCCACCGGCCACCTTTTTAATTCGTTTAATGACTATTGGGCGCTGTGAAAGATCATCAGCCATAAATATTCTCGCAAATTAAATTGTGGACATTGCTATGAATTACCGGGATTTACTTTGTTTAACATGTTCTTCCAGTTCTAAGAAAGAAGGTCTTTCGGTGGTAAACAACACTTTTCTACCGAATTCAACCGCAAGCACAGGTGAGTAGCCGTTTAAATTGGCTAATAATGTAATCTTGATGCACTCAAACATTTTGCTGGATTCATGTAGATTATGTTCGAGCTTACCGGCCAGTGGACTGACAAATCCATAAGCCAGCAAAATTCCCAGGAATGTACCCACTAAAGCTGCAGCGATCAGAATGCCTAATTCCGCAGGTGGGAGGTGAACGGATTCCATTGTATGTACTACGCCCATAACTGCTGCCACGATACCAAAAGCTGGCAGCCCATCACCCAGTTTTGCGACACAATGAACAGGTACTTCCCCTTCTTGGTGATGCGTTTCCAATTCGCTGTCCATGAGACTCTCGATTTCCAGAGAGTTAAGATTGCCGCCGACCATTAACCGTAAATAATCGGTAATAAATTCGGTGATATGATGATCGGCCAAGATATCCGGATATTTGGTGAAAATAGGACTATTCGATGGATCATCCACATCCCCTTCAATGGACATCAGTCCTTCTTTGCGAATCTTTCCAAGCACCTCATAAAGTAATGTCATCAGATCCATATAAAGCGCTTTGGTATATTTAGAACCCTTGAAAACGGTAGGTAAAGCCTTCATCGTGGCTTTGAGCGCTTTGTTTGAGTTGCCAACCACAAACGCACCAATAGCACCACCACCGATCATGAGAACTTCCACAGGTTGCCATAAAGAAGCCAAGTGACCGCCTGCCAGAGCAAAACCGCCAAATACTGAAATGATAATAATGAGATAACCAACCGATACGAGCATTGCGATGACTCCCTAGAATGTAAATACGCAATTGTTTGATGGCAAATTCTGAAGTGAGAAGTTAGCACATCACGACTTTAATCATTCTTGAAGAAAAGGTTGGTTTTCCCTGCGTTTTCCTGCTTTTTTATTTACTCAGATCGATAACAAGAAAACGAACCATGCGCTATTTATAGAAATACAGTATGCAACTGATTGATGTAGATTGATTTGTCAATGAGAATGGCTGAATTGGTTAACTAGCGGTTAAAATTAGGGGTGAATTTTGATCGGCTTCTTTTTGTCGCTGTAATTCCCACATACGCGCATATTGATCGTTCATTGCCAGCAACTGCTGATGTGTGCCACGTTCAATGATGCGTCCATGATCCATGACCAGGATCTGGTCAGCATCCGCAATAGTGGATAATCGGTGCGCTATGGTCAATGTCGTTCGATTCTTTGCGATGCGTTTTAATTCGACTTGAATCCGTTTTTCTGAATGTGAATCCAGTGCTGATGTGGCTTCGTCAAAAATCAGCATGGCCGGATTCTTTAAAATGGTGCGGGCGATGGCTACACGTTGTTTTTCACCACCCGATAGTTTCAAGCCACGTTCGCCGACGATGGTTTCATATTTATCAGGAAGACTTTCAATGAAATCATCGATATGTGCTGACTTTGCTGCTGCATAAACTTCATCCGTCGTGGCATCCGGGCGCCCATATGCAATGTTGTAATAAATGCTATCATTAAATAGCACGGTGTCTTGTGGCACGATACCCATGGCACTGCGCAAGCTTTGTTGCGTGACGTCACGGATATCCTGATCATTGATTTGGATGCAGCCTGATTGCACGTCATAAAAGCGGAACAACAAACGCGCCAGTGTGGATTTTCCTGAGCCACTGTGACCTACAACAGCGATATTTTGCCCGGCAGGGATATCGAAGCTGACATCAAACAGAATTTGACGATTAGGCTCATAGCTAAAATTTATATGATTAAAATGGATCGCCGCATTTTTGACATCAAGTATCCAGGCATCGGGTTTGTCCTGAATTTCTTTGTTTTCTTCCAGCAAAGTAAACATGCGTTCCATGTCTGCAAGCGAATGCTTGATTTCACGGTACACAAAACCGAGGAAATGCAATGGCATATAGAGTTGCAGCATAAAAGCATTGATCAACACCAGATCGCCCAGCGTCATATGGCCATCGATTACCTGGTCGGCTGCCAATAGCATGAGTAGTGTGACCCCGACAGCAATAATTGCGCTTTGTCCTGCATTCAGTGCTGCCAGCGAAGTTTGATTGCGTATGGCGGCTTTTTCCCATGATTGTAGATGTTCATCGTAACGCCGGGCTTCCCAGGATTCATTGCCAAAGTATTTGACCGTTTCGTAATTCAGCAAACTGTCGATTGCCTGGGTGTTGGCCTTGGAGTCCATATTGTTCATGGTGCGGCGGAAAATCATGCGCCATTCGGTGACGATCAGCGTCAACGCAATATAAGCCAACAAGGTCAAAACAATGATGATGGCAAACCGGATATCGTACTGGCTAATCAGAATGATCAATACCAAACCAATTTCCAGCAGTGTCGGCAAGATATTGAACAGCATAAAATTCAGCAGGAATGAAATACCGCGCGTGCCGCGTTCGATATCGCGCGAAACTCCACCGGTCTGTCGTTCCAAATGAAAACGCAATGACAGCGAATGCAGGTGGCTGAATACTTTGTTGGCAATACGCCGGATCGCTCGTTGCGTCACCTTGGCGAAGATGGCATCGCGTAATTCGCCAAATAAAGTGCTGCACAGGCGTAATACGCCATAACTCAGCAGCAAAAAAACGGGTAGCGTCAGTTCGGCGCGCGTTTGATCCAAAGCATCGACAATTTCCTTCAGTACCAATGGGACAGAAACGTTGGCTAATTTGGCCAATACCAGCAAGCTAAGCGCAAGCACAACTCTGACTTTAAATTCCCATAGATAGGGTAGCAGTGCAGCAATTGTTTTAAGATTGCTGCGGGTAGCCGCTGGCTTCTCAAGGCGGGTAGGGCGCATTAAATATTATTTCTCAGGAAAATTAAAGTAATAACAAATAGGTAATCGAGCATCCGGACAAAGCGACAACCCCCGACCAGCACCAAATCCACATCAGTTTTCCCGGACGATACTGATCGGGCATATTTTTACTAAATACGGCCTGCATGTTTAGTACGGCGAGAAGCGGGGCTGCAACGAAAGAGACGATGGTGGCAATTTTAACCATTTCACGCATCGAGGTAAGATAAAAGAAGAGGATAAATAATGTTCCTGTAATAATAATCAGTAGCCAGACCAAATAGGTTTTTTCATTATTCAGCAGTGATTTTCGCGGGAATAATAATTCCAGGGAGGCGCTGATTGAGCGTGGAAAAGCATCGAGTACGGTCAAGGTCGTGCTGAACATAGTCGCCAATGCGGCGATGGCAACAATGGGATAAGCCCACTCGCCTAATGCTTGTTTGTACATATCCAGCAATTGTCCTGCAAAGGCAGCGCCTCCGGCCGCAAAAGGAACGTTACTGCCATACATCACCAGCGCACCCAATAATAAAAAGCAGATCGCCAGAAAAGCAGTTCCAATATAACCCACCCTAAAGTCGAACAGGGCATCTTGCATGCTGGTTAACTTACCGCTACTCTCATTTTTGCTTTTAGCCCAAATGGAATGCCATACGGCAAGATCGAGAGGTGCGGGCATCCAGCCAAGAAAAGTGGCCAAAAAAACTAAATGCACCGTATCAGAAAATGAGAAAAATACAGTGGCGGATTTGTGATGTCCGGGGTTGTCAAACAACAGCATGATCACAGCAGCAACCGAAGTGATTGTGAGCACCAGGATAATTATTTTCATCAGTTTATCCAGAAGCTTATAGTGACCACTGACCAGCAAAATCAAAGCAAACAGCAGTAAAATACTGCCGATAATAAATTCAATTATTTTGGGATCATGCCCGCCAAATCCTTCAAGGCCAAAAATACTCTTTATTAAACCAGCTGTTACTACAGTAATGGCGGCTTGAACGATGAACATGGTCGATATCGACAAGAGTAGATAAAGCCATATGGCCCATTTCCCCAGTTTTAAATATCCGTGCAAGATATGCTGCCCCGTTGCTGCGGTATAGCGCGGGCCGAATTCGAAGAAAGGATATTTGATTAAATGAATAATAATAATCGCAATAATTAATTCCAATCCAAACATGCCGCCGGCTTGAGTGGATTGAACCAGATGAGAAACCCCCACAGCTGCGCCCGCATAGAGTAATCCAGGGCCTAGGCGAGAAATAAAATGATTTAAAAGCTTGGGCGGTGACATAACATGTTGTTCTGGTAAGGGATAGGGATTGTTAGCTGGATTAACAAAATTTACTTCCCGGTTTGGCTAATGAATAAAAATTATTGTTCATTACCTTGAGTTCTTGGATTATCGGCGGTAAGGTAACACAAGTATGGATATTTTGCTTCTCATCTGAGTTGCCGGAAGCATTTGGGGTTATAACAATAATCTAAATCTTTAATACTTAACTGGAGCAATTATGGAGATTACCTGTTACCGTGATCCGGAGATCTATCGGGAGACTCGCCACCTACCTGCAGATATTTATAATCTGACCATTACTTTATTAACGCGCTGTCCGACCGGGCATTTGTTCGTACCTATCCGTGCCATGCAATATATGGCCATTGTCGATAGCAATGAATTTGTGTTTGTCGACGGGGAGCGTAAATGCTGGATTGATATTGCATGGTGTAATTTCCAGCGGGAAGATCGTGATGCATTGAATCAGCCAGTCGTCTATGATGTAGTCTATTATCGTGAGAACATGTCAGCCATCATGGTTCGATTGCAAAGGGAATTCCCCCTGGCATTAAAGAGCTTGGTCAATAAAGTCAAGCTGGATGGTCCGGCACGGATTCTTCATTTTCCGGTAAAGCGCTAATCCTCGTCATCCAATTCGGTATCCCAGCCTTTCTCTTTAGCCCTTGCAATGGCTTGCGCATACAGTTGTGTATGCCGTTTACGTAATTCATCCGGTAAACGACTTGGCAGGTGTGCATACGGCTCCCAAGCGGCGTACACCTTTTCATAGAGAGACTGCATTTGCGCGCTACTCCAGCCCGCGCAGGTTTCGGAGTCGGGCAAAATGCCGAACACCCAGGCATCGCGCACAATGCGGCCTAGATGAGTGAGCCCTTCATTTTCATCTTGATCAATACCTACATAGTGTTGCTCTAGCATTGCGGTAATCTCATTATTGTGGGTGTGCAAAAATTTTCACTTAGTGCTTTATTGTGTCATTCTCTGAATTTGTATCAAAGCGTTGCAATATATGATGAGTCATGCTTTTAGCAAGCTCCTCTTCACTGAAAAATACGGTGCCCACCTTATCCTGGCGCAGTAATGCCGTTTCATCTTCATTGCGGGTGCGTAATACAATCTCGATTTCAGGGTTTAAGGTACGTGCGGTATCAATCATCTGGCGAACATTTAACGGATCGGGGATTGCAATGACTAACATTGCCGCGTCGGTAATATGGGCCTGAATTAATACCGAGGGTTCTGTCGCATCCCCGGATACCGCATTAATATTCTGTTTTCGCAAGTCCTGTACCAGCTCACGGTTTTGCTCAGCAACGACAAACGGAATATCCTGTCCCCTAAGTGCCTGTGCAATACGTTCACCTACGTGACCATAGCCGACGAGCACAACCTGACCGTGCAAAAATTTGCGTTCGGTACTCATCGGGAGCTCAGCATAGGGATCATCCCGGCTTTCATATTTGCGTGCCACGGCAGAATGTTTCAAGATCAAATTACGCAGAGGCGCAATAACGGCAAATGCAATCGGATTAAAGGCAATAGAAATCAGCGCACCCGCAAGTACCAGACTCATCCCTTCTGCGGGCATCAATTCAAGAGTGAGCCCCAAGCCGGCCAGAATAAACGAAAATTCGCCGATTTGTCCAAGACTGGCCGCCACTGTCAATGCAGTATTCAATGGATAACGCAGAATCAGCACCAGCAACATGGCCGCTATTGATTTTCCCACGATAATAATTGCGACCACCGCTAACACATGCATAGGCTCATCGATCAATACGGTAGGATCGAACAACATGCCTACGGAAACAAAAAATAACACTGCAAAAGCATCACGGAGCGGTAGGGATTCTTCCGCAGCGCGATGACTGAATTTTGATTCGCGCATTACCATACCGGCAAAGAAGGCGCCCAATGCAAACGACACATTAAACAATGCCGCAGCGCCATAGGCGATACAAATGGCGGCAGCAACCACAGCCAGCGTGAACAGTTCGCGTGAGCCGGTGCGTGCAACCTGCCATAGTAACCACGGTAATACACGCAGCCCGACAACAAGCATGATTGCGATAAAGGCCGAAACTAACAGTAAAGTGGTTCCGATTGTTTGCCACAGGGGTTCCGTTGTCGTTTCAGCTCCATTTGATCCTCCCAGCATGGTAGCAAATGATGGCAGTAGCACTAGAATCAAAACTGTAACTAAATCTTCAACAATCAACCACCCAACCGCAATTCGACCGGTCATGGTGTCCAGTAACCCTCGTGATTCAACTGCTTTGAGAAGCACGACCGTACTGGCGCAGGATAATGATAAGCCTAGTACCAGCCCTGCGCCAAAATCCCACCCCCACCAATCGGCCAGGGCCATACCCAGTAAAGTTGCAACAGTCATTTGCACGATTGCACCTGGTACGGCGATACGCTTGACAGCTAACAGATCATTCAAGGAGAAATGTAATCCGACACCAAACATCAACAGCATTACACCGATTTCCGATAATTGCGAGGCAATGTCAATATCCGCGACAAATCCCGGTGTGGAGGGACTGATTGCAATTCCGGCTAATAGATAGCCAACCAATGCGGGGGTTTTCAGTTTTTCAGCGATAAAGCCAAAAACCAAAGCCAAACCAAAACCTGCTGCGATCGTGGTGATCAGTGTAATGTCATGTTCCATTCAAATTTTAAAGATTAAGGTTATCAGTAGGAGCAAGCTAATTGGGTTTCTGGAAGACTTCAGGATGTTTCTCAATTTCCGACCATGTCATCAAGGCTTATCCAGTAAAACTGGAGTGTTTAAGAATTTCTCAAATTCGATACGCTCTTCCTCAATGGCTTCAAGGATTTGATGCTTAAACTCTTCACGTGAGAATGCTTCTTCAAGCATCAAGAGCAATTTCTCGATTGTTAATCCAATGGTAATGCCACCAATGATACCACCAATGGCTGCACCGATGGCCGTTCCAATACCGGGAATGAATGAGCCCAGCGCCATGCCGGTTGCGGCGCCTGCTGCGGCTCCGCCTAAGGCACTGACTGCTTTGCCGGCGGTCACTTTGATCAGCGCTTGTGCTCCCAGCTTGATAATACCTTTTCCGGCTACTTTCGCTGTGATCTTGCCGGCAATCGCACCGGTGATTGCACCGGCGGTACCTATTCCGCCGGAAATCAGCATACGATTTTCCAGATTGACAATCACACTGTGCGTAGGTGGCTCTTTCAGTGCGCTTAACGAGGCCTGACGAATAATTTCCAGTTGGGAGTTATCGATGAGATCAACGCGATTTTCATTGAGTATGCGTTCAACTTTCTGCAAATGCTCAGCGCGCAATTGCAGATTATTCTGTAACAGATCTTCAATGGATTGTTGTACCGGACCGAATGCATTGCCTTGCATCAGATAATTCTGCAGTTTTTCCGCCATCCAGTTTTCCAATACGCCGGTAGCAAGCGCTACAATACGCTCATATTCGCCGGGCAAGCTATAATACCAATCGAGATAATCATCCACATTATCAATCATTTGATTAAATCCTAGCTCAGTAGTTTTGCGCAATTGATCGATTGAAGTTTCCAATTTGTGCAAGCTTTCGAGATAAGCCTGCTCGATTTGTTCCGCAGTTCCGGGCTGGTAGTAATCATCTCCAATTTTTTCCACTGTCTGAATGACAATTTGCTGAGAAGCGCGAATTTCATCGACAGTTTCCGGATTGGAACGCATCCAGGCATCGACGTAGACAGTGGACGGTACATAAATGAAGAAAACAAAAAAAGTGGCTAACGCTGATGTGATACCCCAAGCCCACGGGGAAACCGCAGGCGGATCATCACTATCCTGTATCGGGGCGAATACGCGGCGATATTCGGATAAAGGAACCATGAAACTGGAAATGCCCAAGGCTACATTGAAGAAAAACACTAAGCTGCCCAAAAAAACCGCGCCTAGATAAAATATAGCACTGAATGAGTGCAAGCTACTGAGTGCATAGCGTTTTGTGCCTTCTATAAAACCCAGAAACCGATTGGTTTCAAGAATCAGAGCACTGTTTGTGGTTCCATCCAAATGCTTGCTTTCCATCATAATCGCTTCAGCCAGTGACGAATATTGGCGATTAAGGTCACTGTGGTTGATGAAAACTACAAAAAATACGGCCATAATCAGCGCAGTTACCCAGCGTGACCAAGATAAAGATTTGTGCACGGCAATGTAGGGTCTGTATTCACGTGTAGCCAAAGGAAAAAAAACAGCATACATAGCCGCGAATACGGGGATTGCTGCAAAAAATGCGATCCATTCCTGCTTCTCAGCTGCACCAAGATAAAACAGCAATAAGAATGCAAAAATGACCGACCACAGCAACCACGCGATATACGCTAAAATCCGCCGGGTGAATAACCAGTGCAAAATACCGAGTTTCTTGAATTGACTGGAAAGATAAATTCTTTGTATGGTTACTGCATAAATAGCAGCAGAGTAAATTGGTAAGGCAAATATGAGTGTTACCAGTAAAGCAAACCATAATTGTTGATGCGGAATCAATCGTCCTAAGAAATAAGCAAATGCGAGCCAGCTTGCGGAAAATACCAGATAACCAAGCGCTGTTATAAAACTGAAATTTTTAAACGTTGAAAACACCGCAATGATTCCTTCATGGTCAATCTACCGGAAATGAGTTTTAACTGTTGCAAGTGGGGGTGCAAAGCCTGATAGGCTGCTGATAGTAGACTTTATTGGCTAGCGGCTGTCAAGATATTGATAGTGAGCTGGATTGATACAATCCTTCAAGTTCGCTTGGTAAGAATTGCACCAATCTTGGTTTGTGGTTTAAAACAGTATAAACCCGTTTTTCAATGACTGGTTGGTTTGGGTATTGGAACAATTGTTGCTGATGACGATCCCGATTGTTGGTCTGTAGAAACTTTGGTATCGGATTGTAAGCTGTTCACGGATTGGGATGCACCAGGAATTTTATTTTTTGATCCGGGGTTATCAAGTTTTGCTTTGTCTTCAGTGATGGTTTCACTTTTCTTATCCGAGAGTTGTTTCTGTGTTTCTTCGCGAGTGCCTGGGTTAAAGTGATCACTCGCCCAAAGGTATAATAGGATGCTGCTTAGCAGCAGTATGATAAACAAATATAGTTTCCATGGACGTTCTTTTTCGGCATAAGGATCAACCAATGATCTCTGGGCGCCGGGCGGTAAGCTAGCCATTTTTGTCAGTGAGGCGCCAAAGGGAATATTGATAATGGCGCGCGTATTTACTGCCCAGCCATTGCCATCCAGTAATGGTGCCAGATTGCGTTTACGTAGTTTGAGAAACGCAAGAATAACCGATGGGCCTGAGATCAACAGAATCAGACCAAGAATTGCCAAGGGCATTTGCCACCAGACTAAACTGATGAATCCTGTAACGACAGATGCAATCGCGGTACCAATCGCTCCGATGGCCAGTCCAATTGCCGCAAAAATACCGGCAAATTTGCCGACATCAAACGGAGCGGGAGGGGTTTTGCCTGCCTCTGCTGTTTGTGCGGTGTTGGCTATTCCGGAAGCAGCCTGATCTTGCACGGCTTTTTCCCGGGCGCTGACCATTTTTTCGATCTGTTCCCCAATCATTTTACCAATCCGCTTATACGGATACCAGAAAGCTTGGCGGACGCTGATAGGGTGTTCGATAATTTTTACGATCGTTGCATCCCAGTCTTGGCCTTTGCGGTCATAAAAAATGCCATTCCGTCCTACCATCAGATTATCGGCATCCCCGTTCGTAAACGCTGCGGCGATATTCATTTTTTGACTATCATCGCCTCTGCGTTGGCATTCGCAATAGGCCAGATAGGTGCCGCTTAAATTTGCCATGCTGCTGTGCTTGTTGATGTCAGTAACGTGCAAGCAAAAATCACAGCTACGCCCATCCAGATAGAGCGATCCCACCTGAAAAATTGCCTTGTTCTGGGCGGTGTAAAAATCGTGAAAAGATACAAAATTATCCAATAGCTGGAAAAGATGGCAGTGAAAGCGAATTAACTTTTCCACCGAATTGATGGCATCCGCAGTGCCGGAGTGTGACTTGTCGTTCTGAATCAGTTGCATGATTTTGTCATGGTATCCACCTGTCAGAATGGCGCGAACACGTTTGATTCCTAGCGGTTCAACGGCAGCGCCGCGTTTGGCTTTCAACCATGCCTGATAAGCAGCGAATTTGTTGCATAGTTCCTGCCAATCTCCATGACTTAGATTATCTTTATTGCCCAACAAGGGAATGACAACCTTCTTTTTGAACTCAGCCAGAGCTTCGATCCACGCAGGATTAATTCCATTATCGAGCGGAAGCGGCTTTTTGGCTTCGACTTTTGCCAAAGGGAAAGCAGCGACTTCTTCAGAATCCGCGGATAGATTTTTGCTTGTCAACGCTTCATATTCGGTTAGCGCGGGATTCAGCGGATCACTGGCGCGCTGATCAAATTCTGCCAATTTGCTGCGTGTAAAGTAATCATCAATTTTAACTTTAACGCGGTCGAATGCTGCCTGAGCAGCACCCGTTTCGTCGCCCAGCAGCAGAATGTTGATCGAGTCTTTCTCAGCTTCCCGCCACCATTCAGAAAAAGCGTTCGCTTCCAGATAGAATTGTTTGACTTTTTCTTCAGAGATGCCTGGCAAACCCGACCGATCTTCCTCCGATCCGACACAAAGAATGATTTCCTCAATGACAGTTTGAGTATTGGGTTCCGACGCGGCGCTCGAAGGAATAATGCCATCCCCGTTGTATTTTGTGCTGGCAAAAATCTTGTTCAAATCTGCCGTATCTTCAACAGTGATTGCGGGCTCTTCGCCTTTGCCAATATTGAGCAATATTTCTTTTGCCGATGCCAGTAAAATAGCGCCTTCTGCCGTGTCATCATTGATAGCATTCAAAGGCAGGGAATTTGATCCCCGGATCATGTCTTCCGGATTCTTTAGCAGGGATGTTGCCCAATTCACGGCTGCAATAATTTCCGGTACGCGTATATGACCATCTTTATCGGTATCTATGAATTCGAGTGTTTTAGCATCAAATTCCAAATGATCGGTAGGGCAACTCAGTGCTGCCCAGAGTTTAGGGTCGAGCTCGCCCAGTGATTTTAAGTCAGCGCTTGAGTTTAGATGAACTTGATCGAAACCGCCGGAGCGGAAAAAATGCCATTTATGTAAAATACTCATGATTTCCTTTAGTTGTAGCTGTCTGATTTAAGGCGATTAATAACTTGAGAAGACTACATGGACTCTGCTGCCAAGGCAAGGCTTTGAATATTGGTTTGGAGATAAACTTATCGTGCTATGTACAGCTTGTTCTCGAGCATTGCCTTGGTTTTGAGGAAATCGTTGAGATGCTGGTCAGTTGATTAATTTTATCAGCTGTGACAAATATTAATTAAATATAATCAGTTACTTACTATAAAATGAGTATCGGCAAATACAAAATTAAATCGAGAAATAAGAATTGCATAAATCTTGAAGTTACTCGTTGTGTGGTAAAGGGATTTTGGTAGGTTAGATTGTACTGAGTGGGTGGTTGTCTGGCCTGAGCAGGGTATTTCTCATTCAACAGTCGTAAATCCGTAATCAATTGTTTACTGAGTTCGACTTCAGTTCGATTATAAGCGCCATAAGTAATCATGCCACCATTAAGATCATTTAGATTCTTATGTTTTGAAAGCAGGTGATTTTTGAAATACTCTCCGTATTCATCATTAATGAATGAAGTAACGGTTCTGCGATAGATGCTCTGGCAAAAATCGACCAGTTGGTATAGCTTGGCGATTTCTGATTTTTCTTTTTCCTGAATATAGCTCGTGTCAGTTTGCATGGCCAAGGTAGGTTCGCTGAGGCCGGATATCCAGAAAATCTTGTCGCGGGTGTTAGGAAGTGTTGTTTTCTCGATACTTTGCCTACATTGCGAGGTGTCTTCTTCCAGCGCACGAATGAAGGCGGATTTTTCTCCATCCTTGGGATTGGAGTGAAAAATACTGTGTACACAGCCAACCAGAAGCGGGGGTTGTAAAATTAATAATATGATTATTATTGGTTTCTTCATGCTTCTCTCTTTTCTAAGTCGGAACCATTTGGACACAAACTGTGTTGTGACTTTGCCTTGCATTAGAGGCTTTATTAACTCTTTTTCACCTACTTTACAACTGCATTAGGGCTCAGATCAAGGTTCGAGGATGCAGCAGACAGCATTGTTGAAGATTAGTATCGTTGCCATGGATACCTTCCCGTGTATTACCGCGCTTAGTCACATGATAGAATGCCTTGGAAAACTTTATGTGTAAGACGTGGTTCCAAGATTGCAATCTCTATTTTTGTATATAGGAGGTGCATATGTCGAAAAAGAGCATTCAGGATCGTGCTAGTGGCGCCATCATGGGCGCTTTCATTGGTGATGCACTGGCCCTCGGCCCACACTGGTACTATAGTCTGGACGATCTCCGACGTGATTATGGGGAGTGGATCAGTTCCTATACTGATCCCAAACCTGATAGGTATCATGCAGGCCTTAAAGGCGGCCAGTTATCGCAAGCAGGTTTCATTCTCACGCTTATGGTGCGTTCACTAGTTGACCGGGGCGGCTATGATACAGAAGATTTTTGCCGCCGTCTGGATGAAGAACTTTTACCCCTACTCGATGGGACACCGGTGAGCGGGCCCGGCGGGTACACCAGCCAGTCAATTCGTGAGGTATGGCGGCGGCGGGTGCAGCAAAAACTGCCTTGGGGGGAAACCGGTAGTCACGCCGATACGACTGAAGCCATAGAGCGTACCCTTGCCATTGCGGTCCGCTATGCACTGAAACCTGGTCAGCTTGCCGATGCGATAACCCAAAATACCCTCCTGACCCAATCTGATGAAATCGTAGTATCACTGACTGTCGCGTATGGCGCAGTATTGAGCCTTTTGATTCAGGGACATGCTCTGGATACGGAGTTGTCCGGGAAGCTCATGAAATTAGTAAAAAAAGGCGAACTGCCCTTTCATGTAGTAACGCGGGATAATTTACAAATGCCACGTCCGGGTGATCCTGACCCGCCTCGCGCAGGACGGTTCGCCTCACCGGATGCATTGCTGACACCTTCGTATATGGCCGCAGCCGTTAATGATCCGGAAATTCGTATAGAGCCGGCATGGAAAGTATCGATTGTTTATGGCATGCCTTGTGCCATTTATCACCAATTGCCTGCTGCCTATTATCTTGCAGCTCGTTTTCCCAGCGATTTTGAATCGGCTGTACTCAATGCTGTTAATGGCGGTGGACAAAACCAGGCGCGCGCTATTCTCACGGGTGCACTAGCAGGCGCTCAAACCGGGTTGTCAGGTATTCCCAGGAACCTGATCGATGGGCTAAAAGAAGCGGCTATTCTGGAGACACTAGCTAAGGATCTGGCCGCATGTATTGAAATACCCTAGCAGTATTTTCTCTCAGATTGTTCAGTTCAAAAGTGCCGCTCAATATCCGGCTTTATTGAACTACCACACTATATGAGATGCCACTTACTTGTGGCGCATCGATGTTGTTTAGGGTAGCGAGTGCCCTTTCCATTAGTACATTTTCCACCATGCTGCTTGCTGTACACCGGGTTTTCAGTGATAATCGCGCTTTCTGTTTATTCAAGAACAGTAAAATGTTTTGGCCGAGATGGCGGAATTGGTAGACGCACGGGACTCAAAATCCCGCGATGGTGACATCATGGGGGTTCGATTCCCCCTCTCGGCACCAATAAAGGTTTTCAGAAAGTTTCATATCGTATCAAATGCATTGAATTAGTTAAGTTTTAATGCACATTTATATATCAGATAATCTCATAAGAAAGCTTTACATACCATAATTTTGGTGGTAGTTCCTCAAGCAACTTTACGAGATACCATCATATGCTTACGCATATAGCTATTAGTCAAGCGAAATTCAAAGACAAGTCTTATAAAATCAGTGATAGTGCTGGTTGAGGTATGTTGTCAAAAATGGAGTCCATAGGTTTAAGCAGCGAGTAGATTTGCCTAGTACTGCTGCGAAAATTGTGCAGGCTATAAATAACCTAATTTTTCTTGCTTGCGCTGTCGGTTATAGAATATTTCGATATATTCGGTAATCTCCTGAATGGTTTGTTGCCGTGTTTTGAATCTCCGATGATGCACCAGCTCGGTTTTAAATATCCCCAGAAGCTTTCCATCGGAGCATTATCATAGCAGTCCCCTTTGCGACTCATGGAAGCGATCATGCCAAATTGTTGCAATAAATTCTGGTAATCATGCGCACAGTATTGGCTGCCGCGGATGCCCTTCTAAATGTCAAGCTGCAATTTGTGCGCTATTGATTAAATTATTTCTCTTTCTCAAAGTGTAATATACCTCTCTTGCGATATAACGTTTAAGGCAACGAAGTGCTTCAAGTTTAGTGTGACCCTGAGTTAAACGCTTTTCAACATACTCTTTAGTTCTGGCGTCTATCCGCAATCGTCCTATAGCAATAATATGCAGCGCGCTGTTAGCCGCTCTATCACCCCCACGATTTAACCTGTGCCTATTGACCTTGCCTGATGAGGCAGGAATTGGATTGACACCACACAACGCCGCAAAGCTAGCTTCAGACTTTAAGCGTTCCGGATTGTCTCCTATGGTAATGAGTAGCTGTGCCGCAGATTCATATCCAATGGCTTTGCCTGTAATCAGTTCGGGGGCTAATTCATCAACAATGACGGAAATCATCACATCCAAATCTGCAATTTCGTCATGTAACTCCAAATATCGTCGTGCAAGCGATTTCAATGCAATTTTGTATGCAGTTGATATATCACGATACCCACTCAGATCTGGTCGCCAGGCAGCAAGGGTACGGATTAATTGCATTCGAGTCATTGTGCGTAGTGATTCACGAATCGCTTCTGGCGCAGAGATAATATTCATTTGGATCATTTGTAGTGCGATACGGCGAGCTGCAATGGCGGTCTTCCTACACATCTTGAGAACCCGTAGCGATTCGACCATGCCATCACGCGTTTTAGGTGTGACGGTGCGTATACCAGCAAATGCTGCATGCGCCGCATTTTCCGCATCAATTGTGTCGTCTTTACCACGTTTGCGCCGAATTGTTTTATCTGGTGCAGTAACCTCTAAAATTTCGATATCAAATTGTTGTAAATATCTTAACAAGCCTACACCATAAGTCCCTGTGCATTCTATTCCAATGCGCTTGACCTCACCAAAAGATTGCATCCAATCCAACATTGATTTATAACCCTGTCGCGTCGTTGGGAAAGAATTACTGGAAAGTACTCGATCATAGGCATCGACTATAGCGACGAAATGAAGATCTTTGTGTGTATCGACTCCCCCAACAATGGTTTGATGATTGGATAATGATTGATTATTCATTTTCGTTCCCCATTTTGAATACAGTTATTGATAGGGATTCACCGAAACCGATTGTCAGGACAAGACAGTAAAGAGATAAGCGATCAGGCCCTTCTTGGGTCACAGACAAAGGCGAGGTGAAACCTCACCGTCAGATGTTGCCAAGTAACCGACAGATCCGAGGAATGACACAAATTGTGGTCGATCAGAGTGGGGGTCAGGAAACTTGGCAACCCTTACGGCACCAGAGCTCCAATAATTACTCATTCAATAATTGAGTCAACTCATTATTGAAATCTGGTGCATGTATTCTTACTATCCGAGTGAGCAATGAGTCCTTTGTCCGGATATTTTTTCGCTGTTGCACGAAATAATGCCTGTATAACCAGGCTCCTGGTCATTCTCTCATTCATGGCATAGCCCACCAGTTCGCCATTAAATAGATCTTTTATTCCAGCCAAGTACAACCAGCTCTCATATCCGCCAAATCATGATGCAAGCGCTTTGCACTGTAGGTCTCTCGTGTACGTTGGTGTGCGGCCAGTATTTCTATTTCCAGCCTTCTATTCTCCCGCTTACGTTTACAAAGCGGGCGCGTTCTTTGAGCATGAGAGCCGCTCTCGGAAACATTCAATACTTGACACATGAGCCCAACCGAATAGCTTCGTCGCATCGACTCAATCAGACCGTATCTCACCGTGACTCCTTGGCGAAATACGTCGCTGGAGATTCAATGGATGAAAGCAACACTTAAATTGTATAGTTTACATTTGGAGTGAGCTCATGAATCATCAACCCTCAAAACGAAGTTTTACTTATCATCAACAGGAAACCATGTGGCAGCTATGGTCAGAAGGCAAATCGTTGAGTGAAATCGGCCGGCAATTGAATAAACATGCCGGTTCGGTATTTTGCTACTTACAAAAATCCGGTGGAATAAAGCCATCGCCACCCAAACGTTCGGTCAGGGACTTGTCGTTACTAGAGCGTGAGGAAATATCACGAGGCCTATCGGCTAATTTATCCTTTAGAGCGATTGCCAGAAATCTCAACAGGACCACGTCAACGGTTTCCCGAGAAATCAACCGCAATGGCGGACTATCGAAATACCGTGCTGTAGCAGCCGATAGACGCGCCTGGATGAAAGCCAAACGGCCAAAAACCTGTAAGCTTAATGACGACGCCAACTTACGCGCTATCGTATCGGATAAACTGGCTAGCAAATGGTCACCAGAACAAGTGGCGGGTTGGCTAAAACAAACTTATCCTGAAGCATCGGCTATGCATATTTCACACGAAACCATCTATAAAGCGCTGTTCATTCAATCGCGCGGTGCTTTAAAAAAAGAGCTACTCCGGCAGTTGCGGACGCAACGGGTGATGCGTCAATCCAAGCACTTCAATACCAAAGGCAATGCCCGAGGCGCTAATATTGATGCGGTATCCATCCATGATTGGCCGCAAGAGGTGAACGATCGGATCATCCCGGGACACTGGGAAGGCGATTTAATCTGCGGTACCCAAAAGTCGTATATCGCAACCTTAGTCGAGCGAAGTTCCCGTTATACATTGCTGGTTAAATTAACCGGGAACGATACTCATGCTGTGGTTAGCGCTATCACCCAAAAATTCATTGAGCTGCCCCAGCAACTGAAAAAAAACGTTGACCTGGGATCGAGGGATGGAATTGGCGCAGCACAAACTGTTCACTATTGATACCGATATCAAAGTCTATTTCTGTGATCCTAAGTCACCTTGGCAAAAAGGAACCAATGAGAATACTAATAAACTACTGCGTCAATATATGCCTAAAAAGACCGATCTATCCGTTTATTCACAAGAGCAACTCGACATGATGGCAGAAGAGTTAAATGATCGGCCAAGAAAAACGTTGAATTTTTTATCGCCATCACAGAAAATTTCAGCAGTGTTGCTATGACCGGTTGAATCTCCAGCACACTTTTTTATGAAGTCACGCTCCATCTTCACTTCTGCTAATTCCCGTTTAACTCTGGATGCCCTGTTCAAGTTCGATCAGCAGCTTCTGATGCTTGCCTACTGCAGCGAGTTCTCCTCGTTTGCCAGCATAAACCCAATTCTTTAGTGTCCCTTGGGGTAACGACAGCCGTTTTGCTGCTTCAACCAGAGTCAATCCGCTTTCTTTGAAAAACTTAACTGATTCCTTCCGAAATTCCTGACTATATTGTGTGCGGGGTAATTCCATCTCCATCCTCCATTTCATGTCTTCATTTTATGAAACTTCGGACTCCTTGAAAATCATAATACCTCAGACTTTAATATGCTAATATCACGGTTACTAACGATTTTCTAAAAATAAAGACTTTCAGGTCAACTGACAATGCAGATAAAGATCGCGGTCTAGGTATCAATATGTCTACGGTTGAAGAAGTAGCTGCTAAAATACAGAATCAGCTTTTAGCGGCTTTGCCACAAAACGAATTCGACGTGATTAAGCCTTCGTTAAGGCTGGTCGATCTGGAAATGGATCAGGTCTTGTGGGAAATGGATGAAAGGCGTAAGCATATCTATTTTCCTACTACTGTCATGATCTGCATGCTCTACGATACAGAAGACGGAAATTCGATTGAGGTTGGAATGACAGGTCGGCAAGGTATGGTTGGCATTGTAACCTTTGTCGGAGATGCCCGAATGGCTAAAAGAGCAGTTGTCATGAATCCTGGTCAAGCTTATGTCATGGAGGCTAAATACGCAGAGAAATTTTTTGAGGAATTACCATGTTTTCAGGAAATTTGTTTATGTTATACACAGACGCTGATAGTTCAACTCTCTCAAAGTATCATCTGTAATCGTCTGCACTCCATTGAACAGCAGCTGTGCCGCTATTTACTGATCTATAATGACACTTTACGATCTACCGTTTTTAATTTGACGCAAGCGCGAATTTCACAAGTATTGGGCGTGCGCCGCGAAAGTGTTTCCCTCGCGGCTACTCAGCTTCAGGAAAAAGGACTTATAAAACGCACCCGTGGTAAAATAGAATTGCTCGATCGCAAGGGCCTGTTGGCTACCACTTGCGAGTGTTACGGAGTAGTCAGGGAGCAAAACGAAAGAATTCTCGGCAAGTATTTCGCTCAATATGACCTGGTCAAGTAAAAGCGGACAACCCAGTTAAGCGATTTTTTCAATATTTCTGTTTCCGCTTCCTATTGATTCGAGCTTTTGTACCCCAGGTATGAATGCGGTCGATGGCTGCTATAAAACATGGAAATATACTGCAGCACATCTTGCTGTGCTGCATGACGGGTTTGGTAATGCCGCCAGTGGATTCGCTCCTGTTTGAGGCTGCCAAAAAAGCTTTCAGCCGCTGAATTATCCCAACAATTTTCCAAACAACTCATGCTACCGGTAAAGCCATGTATTTTTAGGAGTCGTCGGTATTCTTTACTGGCATATGCGATCCGCGATCCGACTGTACTATCAATCCTGCTTGTGGCTGGTGTTGCCAGATAGCCATTCTCAATGCATCACAGACTAACCTCGCTTTCATTCTTGAGTTCATGCTCCAGCCAACTACTTTCCTGGAAAACAAATCAATGACGACAGGCAGACACAGCCAGCCTTCCCGGGTCCAAATGTAGGTTATGTCGCCAACGTAGACTTGATTCGGGGCTTTAACATCAAACTGTCGATTCAGCTTGTTCTCGAACACAGGTTGTTTGTGATTGCTGTTGGTTGTCACTTTGTATTTCTTCCTGCTCCGGTGTCAGTTTCCCATTACTCCGGAATGACTGATCAGCTTCATCTGCCTGGTATTCCCTGATCCACCTCCTCAGCATATTGGCACTGATTTCCAGGCTCCGAGATACTTCCGATGTCGTATGGCCCTGATCCAATACCAGACTGACTGCATCTAATTTGTATTCCTTTGTATATTGCTTTCTCTTAACTGGAATGTCCGGTTTCATTAAACCGCGTCAGTCCCTGATGGAATTCGCTGAGTAGCTCCTTATCAGGTCAACGTGCTCTCTATGCACTTGGTCAAATTTAGGTTTAGCCACTCACGGCCTGACCATTCTCGCCATCACGTCATAATTGCCTGTGCAATCAGTGAAAGTTTTTCTCCTTAAACTCGTTCTATTACAATATTACCAATACACCGGCCCGATCAGGCTGGGCAGCAGACAATGCCCAAGTGTGATCGGGCCAATACCGGGAATGGCCTCCAGTTTCTGACTAGCTTCATTCTCCTTATGCCATAGCTTCATCTGCAGCCCTAGTTCTTCCACTTGACGATCCAATTTCTTAAAATGGTCATTTAATCTTTCCAACAACTTGCGCAGGATGCCTGGCAAACCATTCTCGGCATCTTACAGAATATCCGGCATACGTTTGCTGATCGATCGGATTCCCAGGGGCAGCACGATACCAAATTTAGAGAGCAAGCCGCGTATCTGATTTGCCTGCGCGGTTCTGGCTTTGACGAATCCCTGTCTGACACGGTGCATCGACAGGAATGCTTGTTGTCCAACGTTTTTGATCGATACAAAACGCATGTTGGGTCGATTCACTGCTTCACAAATCGCTTCTGAATCCGCCAGGTCATGTTTGTTGGTCTTCACATAGGGCTTTACAAACCGGGAGTGACATGAGCTCGACTGTATGTCCCCAATTCGCCCAGCTTTCTTGCCCAATAGTGTGAACTACCACAAGCTTCCATGCCAATCAGGCAAGACTCAAGATTGACGACGAACCAACCATCTCGCTGCGGCGCAGTTGCTCGCGCAGCACAGCCTTGCCGTGCATATCTACCTCGTGAATCTGAAATACTTCTTTTGTTAAATCAATGCCTATCATTGTAATCTTCTTGTCGGGCGTGCCCTACTTAGTCGTCCCTGAAAAACCCCATCAATCGCTATATTTGTATCAGTGGTTTCAAAAGATGGTTTGTCAATAAAGTAAACGAACAGGCTAATTTTGATCTATCAAAGAATCTGTGAAACTTGTAATCTTCGCCACGGGAAGAAAAACAAAAAAATGGGCAACAGCCATTAGTTTGAGATTCCAGGCGGCAGCCATCAGCAGGTTAATGCGATCACCCACAGCACCCTTCAAATAGTTTCTCGTCATGCGATAATCCGATTTCAAATGGCCTATGATGGGTTCAATCGCGGCACGCCTCCTGCATTGTTTTCGCTTCTTGTCTTTCTGGTACCGGGTATCTTTCTTGAGTCCTTTTCCAGGCAAAATGATCTGGGTTCCATTGACTTCACGTTTGCCACGGTAGCCGCGATCGCATACGGCTTGCTTAGCGGCTCTCCCGCGCGATTGTTCCACATGACGCAATATTTCCGGTAACGTATGACTGTCATGTCGGTTTTGTTCATGACTGACAACACCGACGATCAAATTGCTTTTGCGGTACTGGCTATCGATGCTTTACTGCCGTATTCGTATTGTTTGTGATCTTTTCCCTTGGCCACACAGTACACTTGCGATTCATGCAGCGAGTAGATCTTGTTTTTATCCTTCGGCTGTTGCGCAAGAATCCGTTCATACAAGAGAAAATCCCTTTGGTAGCACTCGAACAAACAGTGTTGCGGTAATTGCCTCCCGAGCTCCCGCATCAAAATACCGGCAATGGTTCTAAGCCGCTTCAGGGCACGTTTGGCTTGCGCTCGTTTGGTAACGTGACGGAAATGCCGGATCGCCAGCCGCAATGATTTGACTTCCTTAACAAAGGTACGTCGTTGTGTAACACCATGCACTTTGCCAATCTTGTTCAGGCGATTGATGATCTTAATTGCAAGCTTGCTGTCGGTCGGGTATGTGATGTTCTTCTCTTGGACCGTCGTATCTACATGGATGACATCTTCCTGTGCCAAGTCTCCATGCAGACCAACGCTCATTTGAAAAATCCGGTCTACGCCTTCAGCGCCAATGCGCTTACGAAAGTGAACCAGTGCCGTGCTGTGGCAGGGCAATTTTCGCTGGAATTCTTTCAGACCACAAAATGCCTGGTAGTACGGATTGCGCTTCCATTGCAATACCACCGATTCGTCACTCAGATCCTCTAACTGTTTCAGTATCAATAGCCCACAACCATCAGTCGGATCGGTTTACTGGGCGCTCCTGTCAACGCCGTGTAATGAATCGAGAATGATTCTTCAAACGCTTGCCATGGTATCGCCGATGCAAGCTTCAGCAATGGGTCAGCAGGATCAAGCTGCATCAACAAATCTGTTCCAAACAAATTCGGTTGATGAATCGTACTGCTACGTCTTAGGGTCTGTTGACGTTTTGAGATAAGTATTTAATAGATAGAAACAAACTCGTAATATTGGGGTTCCCATACCACCAACAAAACGAGTTTGCGATGCCCCGATTGATGCTCAGTGATGAGTTCTGGTCGAAGCTGGAGAAGATTCTGCTTCAAGAAGCGATATATAACAAGCGCAATCTGCGCATGACAGTAGAAGGTATGCTGTATCGAATGCGGGTTGGCTGCCCGTGGCGAGACTTGCCTGAGGCATTTGGAAGCTGGAATTCCATCTACAAAAGATTCAATGCGTGGTCATTAAGCAGCAAATGGTTAAGTATTTTCAAGGCGTTGTCTATTGATCCGGATTGTGAATGGGAATTTATTGATGGCAGCTATGTTAAAGCGCACCAGCATAGTGCAGGCGCAGCGGACAAGGAACCACAGGCGATCGGGAAAAGCCGCGCAGGCAATACCACAAAGATTCACCTGGCGGTTGATAGTTATGGTTTACCAGCCGATTTTGAAATCACCGGTGGAGAAGTCAATGACTGTTCTATAGCACCTGATTTGATTGCCAAACTGCCTGACGCGAAAGCGATTGTTGCGGACAAAGGCTATGACAGCGAATGTATACGAGAACAGATAACGAAGAAAGGGGCTCGAGCTGTGATACCGAGAAAGCGCAACTCGTTGAAGGGCAACGCAGATATGGATTGGGGTTTGTATGGATACCGACATTTGGTGGAAAATGCTTTTGCCCGGCTAAAGCAGTATCGGGCAGTAGCGACACGATACGACAAACTGAAGAGAAATTTTGAGAGTATGGTAGCCATGGCATGTGGATATCTGTGGCTACCTATGTGAAATGTCAACAGACCCTAGCATTCTTAATCACCATTTCAACCAGAAAATAACCGTCATTTTAACATTTCCGATCGTTATAATCATCGCAATCAATAGAATCTATCCCTAATATCAATAGCTTGGTGATATTTCAGGGGCGACTACTTACCTGGTTTTATTGCATCATACTTTGGCACTTCGATGACCTTTAAGATAGTGGGCGTCCATTCCTATTAGGTCAACACGATTCTTAAGAGCCTAAAATTCAGTTGTCATTGCGTTTTCTAGGGCGCTTCTGAATGAGTATTTATAGTGGCTTGTTTATTCATTTAAAGTTTTTTCTTGCACAATATCTCCGTTAATATACGGGACACGCCAGTTTGCCAAGCTGGCAAACTTAAGTGGAATGTGTTTTCCAATTTGCTTGTATTCAAGCGTGAATTAAGAGGTCGTTTGGCTGGTAAAGGAAACTCAACACTTGAAATTGGATCTATATCAGTCGAGTGAATTTTAAGTGGAAGATTTCTTTTTTCAACATATTCCAGAATAAATTTAGCGAACTCGTACCAGGATGTATATCCTTTTGCAGTTAGGTTAAACAATCCGGAAATCTCGGGTTTATACTTTACTGTAAACAACGTATAAGCTGTGGTATCAGCGATTAATTCTGCGCTTGTTGGCGAACCTATCTGATCATTCACAATGGTTAACTTATCCCGGTTCTGTGCCAGGTAAAGAATCGTTTTGATGAAATTGCTTCCAAAAGTTGCATAAATCCAGCTAGTACGGAAAATCAAGTGCGAGCAACCTGATGTCAGTATATTCTCATCACCTTCCAGTTTTGTTTTGCCATAATAATTTAGAGGATCAGCAGTATCAGTTTCATCATAAGGTTGAGCGCCATTACCATTGAAAACATAATCCGTTGAGTAATGAATTAACCTCGCATTTTGTTCTTTTGCCGCTTGCGCCAAAATCTTAGGCGCTTCTGCATTAAGGATTTGTGTTAATTCTGGCTCATTTTCTGCTTTATCGACAGCGGTATAAGCTGCGGCATTAACAATGATATTGGGCGCAGTCTTTTGAATTGTTTGTTTGATTCCCTTAAGATTAGAAAGGTCACCGCACAATTCCTTGCTTGCTGAATCTAAAGAAATAAGTTCTCCTAAAGGTGCTAGACTTCGTTGTAGCTCCCATCCCAGTTGTCCACTTTTGCCTAAAAGTAAGATTCTCATTATCTTAACTCGGTATAATTTTTTTTAATCCACTCGCGGTATGCCCCGGTCTGAATATCTGCTACCCACTCTTGATTATTAAGATACCAATGAATGGTTTTACGAATTCCTGTTTCAAATGTTTCTGCCGGTTTCCAGCTTAATTCTTTTTCAATCTTAATGGCATTAATAGCGTAGCGCCGATCATGGCCAGGACGATCTTTGACGGAAGTAATCAGATTATGAAAAACTACATTTGGATAAATTTCTTCAAGTATCGTACATATCGTTTTTACGATTTCAATATTTGGTTTTTCATTCCAGCCCCCGATATTATAAGTTTCTCCTGGAATGCCTGTTTCTAGGATACGGCGAATGGCACTGCAATGATCCAAAACAAAAAGCCAATCACGAATTTGCAAACCATCCCCATATAAAGGTAAGGGTTTCTGCGCCAGAGCATTAACAATGACTAGTGGTATCAATTTTTCCGGAAATTGAAAGGGGCCATAATTGTTTGAACAATTTGTGGTAAGCACGGGTAAACCATAGGTATGATGGAACGCGCGTACTAAATGATCGCTGGAAGCTTTGCTGGCTGAATAAGGGCTATTGGGCTGATATCTATGATTCTCTGTGAATGCAGGCTCGTTGGATGCTAATGAACCATAAACTTCATCGGTTGAAACATGAAGAAAGCGGAAATTCTGTTTTGTGGCGGTTGAAAGATTATTCCAATAAGTTCGAACAGATTCCAATAAGCGAAATGTTCCTAAGATATTGGTTTGAATAAAATCTTCGGGGCCATGAATTGAACGGTCGACGTGGCTTTCTGCAGCTAAGTTAATAATTGCGCGCGGCTGGTACTGCGTTAATATTTGATCGATCAGCTGTGTATCAGCAATATCTCCTTGTATAAAGATATGCCGAGGATCTTTAGCTACCGTCAGTAAATTTTTTAGGTTTCCGGCATAAGTCAATTTATCAAGATTTATAATTTTTTCATCAGATTGCGTTAACCAATCTAAAACAAAATTACTTCCAATAAATCCTGCGCCTCCGGTGACAAAAATCATTTTGCTTTCCTATAAAGAATAAGTGGTCCGAAACGACAACCCTTGTGATATGGGAACTCGGAATTCAAAGCACATAATTTCTTATTGTTTGTTACAGAGGGTGCCATATAGGTAAGATTCCGAACTCGTCCGATTCTACTTGAAATTCACAATCAATGCCGATACCAGGAACCCATATCAGTTTTTCTCCACAAAATATTAAAGGTATTGTGTTACGTTCCCATGGTGGAATTGATGCTTCTTGCAGTAAATTTTTCAAGCTTTTTCGAGGACGATTGCAGGTTGGCATAAAACGTTCGCCACCCTCACGTGAGCGTATGGTAATCAATTCAGTCGATATTTTCTTTCGACTAATGCCTTGGCTTTTTATGTCTGTAAAGCAGATAGTGCCGTTAAAATGATCCAATACTAAATGGGTTTCTCCATTCCATATATAATGTGCAGAACTTGAAAGAGGGGTTTTGCTGGATAAGATATGAATTGAGCCTTTGTGACGGCGAATTTCAGTATTCCCGAAACGGATGCAAGGTTGACTATCAGGCCCTGCCGACAAAATCTGGTGCAGAATGGTTTCTAATTTTACCGTGCTAGGAAGGGTAATATCCCGTTGTGCCAGATTGTAACGTAGCAGATTTTTAGCGCGCGCAAAACTGAGCATACGTATGTTGCTAATTTGAATTTTTCCTGAAACCATACAATATTCATTATCTATGGCGGCTAATTCATCTAGCAGCAATGAAGCTTCTGAGAAATGACGGCTGGTGCGTAGCAATATTTTGGGATAATTAGGATATCGTGTTTTTAATATCGGCAAAATTTCATGACGGAGAAAATTTCTATTAAAAATAATGCTGTCATTACTCTCGTCCTTGATCCAGTTCAATTTGTTTAATCGCCCATAACTTTCTATTTCATCGCGAGAAATTTCTAGTAAGGGCCGCAATATTTGCGGTATTCCTATAGGCGATAGTTTTCTGACTGGAGGCATGCCACATAACCCTTTTATGCCAGCGCCACGAAGTAATTGTAATAACAATGTTTCTGCTTGGTCATCTAAATGTTGTGCTAATACCACATAATCTGCCTGTATTTGACTAAATACGCGGTATCGTTCTTCTCGAGCTTTTGCTTCAAGGCTTTCACCAGTTTCTTTCTTGATTTTTAAATAAGCAATATAAATAGAAATACCGTAAGAATGGCATAAATGACAACAAAACTTACTCCAGAGGATTGCATTGCTACTTATACCGTGATTAATGTGTACTGCGGATAGTGTTAGAGGAATTTCTCTGGAAAGTGTGGCGAGTGTATGTAGCAAAACAACTGAATCAACACCACCGCTCAGAGCGACAGCTAAGTGATCACCTGGCTTGATGTGAGCGAGTAATGCCTCCCGAACATTCCGCAGAAAATTAATCGACTTTAACTTCCTTGAATGAACCATATGTCATAAGCCGTTCCAGACGCTTTTCTAAGAGTGTTTCGATTGAGTGATCCTGGAGTTTACGTAGGGATTCCTGTAAAACATTTTTTACCGCCTGCATAGTTGCCGGATAATCACGGTGAGCACCGCCTACAGGCTCAGCTATTATACTATCCACTAAATTAAACGATTTTAGTCGATCGGCTGTGATGCCCATAATTTCAGCTGCCTCTGGTGCTTTATCCGCGCTTTTCCATAAAATTGATGCGCAACCCTCGGGAGATATTACTGAGTAAGTGGAATATTGCAACATATGAATTACATCACCTACTGCTACTGCCAAGGCTCCCCCTGATCCGCCTTCCCCAATAATTACGCAAATAATGGGAATTTTTAGTTGCGCCATGACATAGAGATTTTTGCCAATGGCTTCTGATTGCCCTCGTTCTTCCGCATCGATTCCTGGATATGCTCCGGGAGTATCGATAAAAGTAATTAACGGGATAGAGAATTTCTCTGCCAAGTACATTAAACGTAAGGCTTTACGATACCCTTCCGGTTTAGGCATGCCAAAATTTCGGTAAATTTTTTCCCTCGTGTCACGTCCTTTCTGATGTCCGATTACCATGATAGTTTGCCCGTTAAAACGAGCCAGACCGGCTACAATTGCATGATCATCAGAAAAGTTACGATCACCGTGTAACTCTTCAAAATCAGTAAACAGATGTTCGATATAATCCAGTGTATACGGACGTTGCGGATGCCGAGCAACTTGTGAGATTTGCCAGGGAGTCAGTTTTGCATAAACATTCTTTGTGAGCGATTGGCTTTTAGCTTGTAAACGCGTGATTTCTGCTGAAATATCCAGTGCAGAATCATCTTGTGCAAAACGTAATTCCTCAATTTTTGACTCAAATTCAGCAATACTTTGCTCAAATTCCAGAAAAGTTATTTTCATGTAGGCTGAGATATAATCTTAAAATTGTGATGATACAGGATTTGTAGAGGAATCTGCAGGGCGCGGAATATGTCTGAAACTTAGTGCCAACCAATAGATCAAATTTCAGCAAAGCAAATAAACTGATGAGTATCTGTTTGAATTGTTAATAGGCTTACGATTTTCCGGAAATGATTAAAGTGGCAATGGTGCCAGGATTGAATTAATAATTTGCATTTCTGAGTTGCTGGTATTGCTTGATAGCCTGTTATGTATCGATGTCAATGTTGTGGGGAATTTCTTATGAATCGGCGTACCTTTCTGCAGGGAATGAGTTTAGCCACTGCATTACCCGTGTCGATGTTTTTTATTCCCGATCAATCGCTTGCCATAACCGTTAATGACGCGCCGATTGAGCGACTGAAGAAATCTCCTAAAGAGTGGCGTAGCCTGGTGTCTTCAGAAGCTTTCCGGGTATTATTTCACGAGCACACTGAACATCCGGGCAGCAGCGAATTGAATCACGAACATAGAGAAGGAACTTTCATATGTGCTGCATGCTATCTGCCGCTATTTGAAAGTCAATATAAGTACGAGAGCGGAAGCGGATGGCCAAGTTTTACACAACCTATTTCTGGGCACGTTGGTACTAAGCGTGATTTTAAATTGATTATTCTGCGGATAGAGTATCACTGTGCACGTTGTGGAGGGCATCAGGGTCATGTTTTTAAGGATGGCCCGCCACCCAGAAATGAACGATGGTGCAATAATGGAGTGGCGCTAAAATTTATTCGGAAAGAGGATCAACTACCAGCGCTCAGGGGGTAATTTCATGTGGGAGCGAGTTTTGCATTTACGGTATTTTTTGTATGTGATTTTGTTATTTGTGTCCGTGAGCGGGTGCCAACAAATTGATTCAATGATTGCTGAATCGGAATCTGTTTATTTGACAAATGAGAATTTAGACACTGCAATTTTTGCCGGTGGCTGTTTTTGGTGTACAGAGTCTGATTTTGACAAGATGTCGGGCGTGGTATCGACGATATCCGGCTATATTGGCGGTACAGTTGCAAATCCAACCTATGAGCTGGTAGTTGCCGGAAAAACGGGGCATGTTGAGGCAGTCATGGTTTATTTTGATAAAACAAAAACCAACTATTCCAAGCTACTGAATGCCTATTGGTTTACCATTGATCCGCTAACTCCTGGCCGGCAGTTTTGTGATACTGGTGCGCAATATCGTAGTGCAATCTTTTATCGCGATTCTGAGCAAAAAGAACAAGCTGAAACCTCGAAAAAGATGCTGGATCAATCCGGTAGATTTACTAAGCCGGTAGTGACTGAAATCTTACCCGCGACAGAATTTTATCGAGCTGAAGAGTATCATCAGGATTATTATCAGAAAAATCCGTTGCGATATAAATATTACCGGAATAATTGCGGACGGGATAAACGCTTGGAAGAATTGTGGGGAATGCGGCATTAATAAAATTAAGACAATTTCATTGGGAGGAATTACCCCCAAAGATTTCCTAAGAGATTACTGGCAGAAACGTCCGTTGCTGATCAGAAATGCATTACCTGGGTTTAACGGTTTGTTAACGCGCGATGAACTGATAAAGCATGCATGTACTGAAGATGCGCAATCTCGTCTAGTTATCCATAAAAAGGGAAAATGGCATCTGCAGCATGGTCCCTTAAACGAGTATGATTTTACCAAGCTCCCTAAAAAACAATGGACTTTACTGGTACAGGAAGTAAATCATTTTCTCCCTTCCGCTCGTGATTTGTTGAAAAAATTTTGCTTTATTCCTCATGCTCGCCTGGATGATTTGATGGTGAGCTACGCGCCTAAAGGCGGTGGAATCGGGCCGCATTTTGATTCTTACGATGTGTTTCTGTTGCAGGGTATGGGATCCAGGCGCTGGCAAATATCCTCTCAACAGGATGATGAATTTGTAGCCGATGCTCCGCTTAGGATATTGAAAAATTTTTTGCCGGAACAAGAATGGGTGCTTAATGCCGGAGATATGCTTTATTTGCCCCCCAAATATGCTCATAACGGTATCGCTGAAGCTGATTGTATGACCTATTCCATCGGGTTTCGCGCACCCAGTTATCATGAGTTAATGATGCAATTTCTGATTTATTTACAAGATGATTTAGCTGTGGAGGGCAGGTATTCGGATCCTGATTTGCGATTGCAAGTTTATCCATCAGAAATCAACGTGGCAATGCTTTCTCAGGTAGATTCAATTCTGAAAAAGATTAAATGGACTCGTACCGATATTCAAAACTTTCTGGGTATTTATCTTTCAGAACCGAAACCTCATGTTTTTTTTGAACAGCCGACGAAGCCCTTGGGTTCGGATTTATTTCTACGGCAAATTATGAGAAATGGCGTCCAACTTAACTTAAAAAGTAGAATGTTAAGTGGAGTCAATAAGTTATTTATAAATGGTGAAATTTTTGAAGTTGGCGATGATGCATATCATGTGTTGATTAAGCTGGCGAATGATCAAGAAATATTGCCACCCCTATATATGAATGAAGAAACTGAAGAAGTGCTTTATCAGTGGTATGTCAATGGATATGTGGAGGTGATTAAAGATTAATTGGTTATTTGTTAAACATAATTTATCGATTCCGCCTGAAGTGACAGTTGTGCAATCTGACAGAACTTATTATCCGCAATAATTTTTTGCAAGTGGTAAGTAATAAATTTCGAAAAATAAGCTTCGAATTTATTGTGAAATTGCCTGAGAGATTTGTTTTGTTTAGCTAAATTGAGGCGTATCTATCAAGTAAAGCAAGGAAAGTTTTCGCCAAGATAGCCGGAAATACCGCCAATGCGATTGAGCGATTTAAGTTTTCGGCCATTATGTGCTTGAATTAGTTGCGTAGATTGTGATCTGATAAATCAGACTGCAAAGGAGAAAATATGGCTATCAATATTGCTTATACACCGGATACAGCTATTACTAAAGCCATGTTCAACTTTGATGCATTCGGCTTACCCAATTACAAATTCGGCAGCACCATCCGCGTTTCCGTTTCGGATGACTTTAGCCATGATGATTATCTGAATCTAAATTATTCCAGTTTCAATCCAATACTTTATACGAGTGGCACAAGCGAAGTTACATGGACCACGCGCATGGAGAGTAATATTCAAGCTATTCTGCAGACCTACTCGCAATTTGCAAATATTACTTTTCAGTGGTTAGGGGACTATGACAGTTTTACCAGCAGCATTGATGTTACGCCAAATCCTGAAGATGTTGGAAGGGCTGGTGTTTCCGATATCAACATTAGCTGGATTTATCGTTCAGACGTGAATTTTGCCGGAATTTCCGGAGGGAATTCCGATAATTTTCTGTTTAACTATACAGGAGGGGCAAATGATATTTTTCTTAACGCTTATGCACCAAAATTCAACGGCGATTTAACACTTGATTTAAATACACGAGCCCGGCAAACTCTGGTACATGAATTGGGGCACTCGCTAGGCCTTTCTCATCCTCATAGCGCATATAACATCAGCACCGGTAAGCCTACCATTACCACGGATTACGTTGCTACCAAAGATCTTGGATTTGCTCAGCTTGGCTTTCGCATCAACGGTGCGGAAGACATGTACAAGGAATATTTTACGATTATGTCGTATGATAATCAGCATTCCTTGCTGCCTGGCTCAAGCGATATTTTTCAGGCCTATACTCCGATGATTCTGGATGTGATTGCACTGCAACAGGCTTACGGTGAAGGAACTGGAACGAGCGGATTAAGCAATGACACGATCACGGCGGGTGTGGCAGGATATCGAACCTATTTCGATACCGGCGGTATAGATACGATCAATCTATCAGAGTATGCCGGTGGTGCTTATCTGAATATGGGAGTTAACATCACGAGCGCTGCCCATTTAGTCGGCGTATCCATGAGCATCTTTGATGTGCAAAATACCATTTCCTTGGGTAAGGATCCTGCTAATTTGCGCTGGTTCTATGGAGAATACGAGAAAGCTTCCGGTTCAGCAACGGCCGACTGGATTATTGGCAATTCACTCGGTAATAGGATTGATGGTGAAGATGGCGATGACATTCTCACGGGTGGAGGAGGCAACGATAGCTTAAACGGTAGCGGTGGAGATGATAATCTCAATGGGCAAGAAGGCATTGATGTAGCTATCTATGCCGGTAGCCACGATGCTTTTACCCTTACCCGCAACACCAGTAGCGGCGTTAGCGTTCACGATAACACTAGCATAGAAGGAACTGACACGCTGAAAGAGATTGAACGGATCAGCTTTAGTGATGTAAATCTTGCATTGGATGTCGATGGCAATGTCGGCATCACTGCCAAAACGCTTGGCGCTGTATTTGGTGCAGATTCGGTTGCAAATAAAGAATATGTGGGAATCGGGCTGGAATTGTTGGATGGTGGGTGGAGCTATGGTAGTTTGATGGAATTAGCTTTAAGTATCAAACTAGGAACGAATGCAAACAATAATAATATCGTTGACTTGCTGTATACCAATGTCGTAGGCACTGCACCGTCGCTCAGCGACTTGAATTATTATGTTGAGCTACTCCAGCAGGGCATTTACACGGAATCCAGTTTGGGTATGCTGGCGGCCGATTCGGCAATCAACGCCGACAATATCGATCTCATCGGGTTAGCGGCGACAGGTCTGGAATTTGTATGATGTGTATGATAACAATATGATTAATAGAGAAATATGACTTGCTTATTATTTTTGTTGAACGGGTGGAGCATTAGATGGAATTTACATCATTATTTATAGATTAAATCCAGATCCTGCATTGGATAGCTTCTTTCCCTGATATTTGATTCATTATTCGAGTTCATTAATGCCATCGCCTTTTACTTCCAGTGAGATTACTCACGTTGATTCAGCCAATGATACGATTGACTCACTATTGAGTATTTCTCGTTGGGCCAGTACAACGATTTCATATAGTTTTCCAATTAGTAATAATCCATTATTTTGGTCGTCGCTTTCGGGAGGATATGGTTTTCAATTTGGTGATGGTGAGCCATGGAATAGTGCTTTTGTCCCGCTTACCGCAGCAGATCAAACCAATTTTGTGAGCGCGTTACAGCAATGGGCCAATGTTGCTAATTTGAATTTCGTGCAGGTGGCGGAAACAGCCAGTGAAGTGGGGGATATACGTGCAGCCTATACGGAAGATCCAGAAGAATCAATCCTTGCTTGGACTTATCTTCCGAGTCCCAGCACTCTGGCAGGTGATATTTGGATTAACACGAAAGGCCTTCTTCGTTTTCAGGATTGGAATCCAGGTAGTATTTCTTTTGAAACTATCTTACATGAGCTTGGCCATGCATTGGGTCTCGAGCATCCATTTGCGGATCCCAACGACCCATCAAAAGTCGCATTGCCGAGAGATCTGGATAACACCCGGCATACCATCATGAGCTATACCTACTCAAACTTGGAGGGTGATGAAGGTACAGAATTTTCCTTTCATCCCACTACGCCGATGGTGCTTGATATTTCTGCCATACAATTTCTGTACGGTTCTAATAATTTTTATCATACCACCAATGATACTTACACTTTCGATGATTCAAGCACCTATCACGAAACCATCTGGGATGCAGGCGGTTCCTCCGATACCATTCGGTATGCAGGTGCAATCCCGAGTTTGATCGATTTGAATCCGGCTAGTGCATCACGGATAGGCCAGTCGGTATATGTGCAATCCAATGGCGTAAATATCGGTTCACCAATTCATAATATATGGATTGCTGATAATGTGACGATTGAGAATGCTATTGGTGGTCAAGGCAATGATATATTCATAGGTAACAGTGCCAGCAATAGCCTGGATGGAGAAGGGGGGACAGATACTGTGGTGATCGGATTCCCGCGTCATCAATTTACGTTCGGTAAATCCTCCGGCCATTACTTTATCGCAGCTAATACCAATCCCGCTAATCAAGACATATTATTGAATATTGAGCGCGTAGAATTTGACGACACTGGACTGGCACTTGATCTGGATGGTCATGCAGGGGAGGTTGCAAAGCTGCTTGGTGCAGTATTTGGCGCTTCAAGCGTTGCGAATCAGGAATACGCCAGTATCGGCCTGACCAAAGCTGATGAAGGTTTGAGCTACGAACAGTTGGGCGCATTTGCTATCAATGCTACAAACCTTACTCATCACGATGAAATTGTAACTTTGTTATGGTTAAATCTTTTCGGAACCATTCCAACGCAAAGCGATAAGTCGCCCTACATCAATATGCTCGATAATGGCGAGATATCAGTCGGTTCTTTAGCCATATTGGCCGCAGACAGCGAAGTAAATGAACAAAACATTCATTTAACTGAACTCATGCAAACAGGTCTTGCGTATATTTAATGTTCTCCGGATGATTTGAAGTTGTTATGATTCCGAGTTGCTTTAAAACTGTGATGTTTGGAGGGTGATATCGGCGATTGATTCTGATTATCGAACTTCACTGGGATAAGCTGTGACAAGTTTTGCGAAGCATCAACGGAACTCAAATATTGGATCGTTCAGGACGATTAAATACAGCCAATACTTCAACGTGATGGGTGTGGGGAAACAAATCAATCAATTGAATTTCAGTAATCAAAAATCCGTTCTGATAAAAAAACCAAGCATCGCGCGCAAAAGTTTCTGGGTTGCACGAGAAATAGATAATCGTACTTAGGGTTCTGAATCCATTAAAGAATCCGTTGTGTTTTTTTAATCCCGCGCGTGGTGGATCGAGTACCAGTATTTTTGCATCATTGATTTTCTGCTGCAGCTTCTTCCAGACTAATGGATCAAACAGATCGTATTTTTGAGGTATGACTTTATCGAAATTTCTTGTTTTAAGTTGTTGAATTGCACTATCGTCAGATTCCAATGCAATTATCGAGGTGCAATTTGATTCGGCTATGATTTGAGTGAGATTACCTGAGCCACAGAATAATTCTACCACTTTGTCAGAACAGGAGTTGCTGGCCAGTTTTTCTTTTAACCAGGATTGCATCCATGCATTCTGCGCGGCATTACCTTGTTTGAAAGGGCGTTTCTGATTAATGAGAATTTCATTAGCCTGCATATCATCATCCAGTTCGATGAAATTCCAATTCTGACCATTATCAATTTGCCAGTTCGCATTGGGTAATTGCTGAATGGCTGTTTTTAATAAGTTTCTGCAGGCATCATTGAGTACGATGCAATCTTTGAGCGGTACAATTTGATATGAGTTTTCAGATACAAAGCCCAGTTGCACGCCATCGGTTTTTAATTGACAGCGATTGCGATAACCATAAGATTGTGGCGCAGGGTGAACAGGATTGATAGTAAGCTGCGTAGTATCAAATCCGACTCTTTTCATCGCATAAATAAAGCGATTTCTTTTTTGCTCAAGTTGGCTTGTATAATCGGCAATCATCCAAGGACAACCGGTGCAGGCATTTTCTTCCTGACTCAGGTGCGGGCAAATGGGAATTTGTCTATGTATTGAGGGTTTCAATAAATGTAGCAGTTTGGCGTAGGCGAATTTCTTATTACCGAGAGGTTTGTCGATGATTGCAAATTCGCCGTTATCGCCCGGCCAGGTGCCATAAACAAAGTAGGACATGTTATTCTGGGCATTTTTGACAACACCGAGGCCTTTTTGCGATAAGTGGGTAACTGTGCCGATAAATTTCATCATCAATAAGTGAGCAGAAAAGGGAAAACCACAATGGCTAATCCGTATGAAAATTTTAAAAAAGATCCCGAATTACTGAAGGATGACTTAACGGCACTTCAATATCAAGTTACGCAATACGCTGATACCGAGCCGCCATTTCAGAATGAATTCTGGAATCACATGACCGAAGGTATCTATGTGGATATTGTATCGGGTGAACCGTTGTTTGCGTCGATTCATAAATTTGACTCAGGCACTGGTTGGCCGAGTTTTTATCAACCGATAAGTGAACAGTATATCCAATTCAAAACCGATTATGAGCTCTGGACGCCACGCACCGAAGTTCGTTCCCGATATGCAGATAGTCATTTGGGTCATGTTTTTGAGGATGGTCCAGCGCCTACTGGCCGACGATATTGTATTAATTCCGCAGCGCTTAAATTCATTAAAAAGGAAGACTTGCAAGCGAAGGGGTATGGTGACTGGGTGGCATTGTTCGAAAATGAAACATCGAAATAGAGTTGCCGATGACTGAACAAGATGTGTCGATAGATGAGTTATCAATTGCCTGTCGGTTGCCGTCATTTTTCCATGCAGTATTTTGCTTTTCTGGTGTATTGCTGCTGATTTCACTGGGGTTGTTTGTTTGGCAAGCCAGTTTGCACACGCTCATTTTTCTGGCATTAATCTGGGTCAGCATACAAACACGCGGACTGGGCTATTCGTTTGTCGCTATCCGTCGTATGATGGATGCGGGCATTACCAAAGCGTTACCGGCAATTTATATTTTTCTGTTGATCGGCATGGTGATTGCCAGTTTTATGCAAAGCGGCACCATTGCCAGTTTGTTATATTACGGACTGGATTGGCTCAATCCCAGCATATTCCTGGTAGTAGGGTTTGTTTTATGTGGCTTAATGTCGATTGCTACCGGCACCTCATGGGGGACTGTCGGGACCGTTGGCATAGTACTGATTGGTATCGGCGATGCAATGAGTATCCCATTGCCCTTGGTGGCGGGGGCAATCGTTTCTGGCGCGACCTTTGGTGATAAATTGTCACCCATTTCCGATACCACTAATCTTGCTGCCATGAGTGCGGGCACCAGTCTTTATCGCCATATCGGTTCGATGCTTTATACCTCTATGCCAACGTTTATCATCGTTTTGATCATTTTTACTATATGGGGAATGCAATATGACAGAAATGCATTGCCCGAAAACTATATTAATGAAATTCGTGACGCCTTGGCAGACGCTTATCAGTTGGATTTGTGGGTGACATTATTGCCTTTGTTGCTGATGCTTGGATTGAGTATTCAGCGTTATGCTGCAGAAGTTAGTATGTCGTGCAGTATTCTACTGGCGATGTTGATCGCTGTGGTGTATCAGGGCCGGGATGGCGTCGATGTGATCAATGCGCTATGGATAAATTTGCCGGAAACCACCGGTATTGAAAGCATCGATACTTTGCTTGGGCGCGGTGGTATATACAGTATGGCTTGGACGTTATTATTGTCCATTCTGGCACTTGCGCTGGGTGGCATCATGCATCATGCTGGTTTTCTGCGAGTGTTATTGCTGCAAATCATTTCGCGTATTCAGCGTATTAGTACATTAATTTTCACCACAATCGCAGCGGGATTTCTCGGTAATATAGCGATGGGTGAAGCATATATATCGATAATTCTTAATTGTCAGCTATTTAAAGGGGCATATCAGGAGAAAGAATTAGATCCGGCCATATTATCTCGTTCGGTGGAAGAAGGTTCTACTTTGACGACCGGATTAATCCCTTGGACTACGGCAGGTACTTTTTATGCTGCCACATTGGGAGTTCCGACTTTGGATTACGCGGGGTATGCTTTGTTAAATTTGCTGAACCCTCTGGTTTCCATTGTTATGGCGATCTTGGGGATTGGACTGCTACAGAAAATGCGGTAGTATTAATATGAATAGTGCCTATCTTGTGCGACATTAACGGTATGTTTACTCTGAGAATAAGTTCAAATTCTCTAATTTGCTGATTCTTTATTTCTGCTGAATGCCATAAAAACAAATGAGAAAAATAGCTAATGAAAAGCCTGCAGTTTCGACTGGATTGAATATTGCAATTATTGTGGGTACTATAATTTTTCCCATTGTGGGGATAGCGATGGGATATACCTATTATAGAAGGGATCATCCGGATCTGAAAACAGCAGGAAAAAATTGGTTAATACTCGGAATAATTATGTTTCTAGTAAATATCTTATTCGTTAGTGTCATGAGATAAATTCATCAATGATTTCGATATCCATGGACAAAAATATTTCTGCTGATATTGGAGTGATGATGCTTATCCCTTTAGTTATTGTGAGTAAAGGGGAAAGGGGCGAAAGGAGGGGGAGAGGCTTTGAGTTTTGGAAGGTAATTTTATGACAAATGACTTGACTTTGAACCCCAAGGTCGACTAGCCTGAGAGGTGTAGCTAAAAGCGGGGTAGAATACTATAAGTTATATGAAGGTTTTGGCTACCGAATTTAGGAGTACTAATTAATTAGTATTAAGTAAGTAAGAAGTATAAGAGTAGTAGTATTAGAGAAGAACGAGAAGTAGTTTTGATTAACAGTTAGGAGGTAGAAACATGGCAACAACCTATGGCACAACTAGCGGCGCTGCGAGCGCCAACTATGACATGTCGCTGTGGTACGACTCGAAATATTACAAGATAGGCATGTTAACGATGCTTTTGGTAGCGATATTTTGGATCTGGTACCAAAGGACATTTGCGTATTCACATGGCATGGACTCGATGGAGCCGGAATTTGACAAGGTATGGATGGGACTGTGGCGCGTCCACATGACACTGATGCCATTGTTTGCGTTGGTAACCTGGGGCTGGATACTGAAGACCCGCGATACCAAGGAACAACTGGACAATCTGGACACCAAGCTTGAAATCAAACGTTATTTTTACTGGATGATGTGGCTGGGTGTATATTTGTTTGGTGTTTACTGGGGCGGCAGCTTTTTTACCGAACAAGACGCCAGCTGGCACCAGGTGATTATACGAGACACGAGCTTTACACCGAGTCACGTAGTGGTGTTTTATGGCTCATTCCCGATGTACATTGTATGCGGAGTAGCGGCATACCTGTACGCGATGACACGTCTGCCATTGTATAGCCGCGGTACATCTTTCCCGTTGGTAATGGCGATTGCAGGCCCATTGATGATTCTGCCGAACGTAGGGTTGAACGAATGGGGACATGCATTCTGGTTCATGGAAGAGCTGTTTAGCGCGCCGTTGCACTGGGGCTTTGTGATTCTGGGCTGGGCGGGATTATTCTCAGGTGGTATAGCGGCACAGATTATCACCCGTTACTCTAACCTGACCGATGTAACCTGGAACAACGCAAGCAGAGAAATTCTGAACAATCGTATCGTTCCTTAATTTGGATGGAACTTACCTTCCTCTGCCAGGAAAAGGACGAGGGAGGTAAGGAATATCTCGACTAAGTTTTTGTACTAATGGGAACAAGCCTATAGGCTGACGATAAAGAGAAGTAAGGGAAGCGTATCGTCATGTTTTCATATTTAATATCACATGAAATGAAGGGAGGGTCTAGTGAGTAGAACAGACGAAATTATAGCGGCAGCGAAGATGCCGCCGGAAGCGGTCAAGATGTCCAGATATATAGATGCGGTTTATTTTCCAATTCTCTGTATTCTTCTGGTAGGAACGTATCACATGCACTTCATGCTACTGGCAGGGGACTGGGATTTCTGGCTTGACTGGAAAGATCGTCAATGGTGGCCTGTAGTAACACCGATTGTAGGTGTCATGTACTGTGCGGCGCTGATGTATTACCTGTGGGTAAACTATCGCCTGCCATTTGGCGCGACACTTTGTATTGTATGCCTGTTAGTAGGTGAATGGCTGACCCGTTACTGGGGTTTTTACTGGTGGTCGCATTATCCGATCAATTTTGTACTGCCATCGACCATGATTCCTGGTGCACTGATGCTGGATACGATTTTATTATTGACGGGTAACTGGCTGGTAACCGCACTGTTAGGCGGTGGATTCTGGGGTTTATTTTTCTATCCGGGCAACTGGCCTATTTTTGGTCCAACCCACTTGCCGCTGGTTGTAGAAGGTGTATTACTGTCAGTAGCCGACTACACAGGTTTTCTGTATGTACGTACAGGTACACCGGAATATGTTCGCCTGATTGAGCAAGGATCGCTGCGTACCTTTGGTGGTCACACCACGGTGATTGCTGCGTTTTTCTCAGCCTTTGTATCTATGCTGATGTTCTGCGTATGGTGGTACTTTGGCAAACTATACTGTACCGCTTTCTACTATGTTAAAGGAGAAAGAGGACGTATATCGATGAAGCACGACGTAACGGCATTTGGTGAAAAAGGCTTTGCACAGGGGATTAAATAATGAATATAAAAAGCATTTTTAAACTGGGCGTATTAGGCCTGTATGGAGCGGCGATAGGGGCGGCCTCACTGGCGCTGACGCTGACGGTAGATGTTAATACAGCGGCGGCACACGGTGAACGTTCACAAGAACCGTTTCTGCGTATGCGTAGTATTCAATGGTATGACCTGAAATGGCAACCTAAAGTCACCAAAGTAAATGACATTGCAACCATGACAGGGAAATTTCACCTGGCAGAAGATTGGCCACGTGCGGTAGGTAAGCCTGATCGTGCATTCTTTAACGTAGGTAGCCCAAGTCCGGTGTTTGTACGTTTGAGCACCAAGCTGAATGGCGAACCGACATTCATATCAGGGCCATTGATCATTGGTCGTGACTATGAGTTTGAAGTTAAACTGAAAGCGCGTATTCCAGGCCGTCATCACATGCATGCAATGGTGAACGTAAAAGATGCGGGCCCTATTGCAGGACCAGCGGCGTGGATGAACATTTCAGGTAGCTGGGATGACTTTACCAACCCTGTAACCACATTGACAGGAAAAACGATTGATCTGGAGACGTTTAACTTCAGCAATGGTATATTCTGGCACGTTTTATGGACAGGCTTAGGGGTATTCTGGATTGGTTATTTTGTAGCGAAACCGATGTTTTTGCCGCGCAGTCGTGTATTGCTGGCGTATGGTGACGAACTACTGACATCACCGACAGACAGGAAATTTGGTATGGCGATAGCGATACTGACCTGCGCGCTGGTATGGGGAGGCTATCGTTATACTGAAAGCGTACACCCTTATACCATACCGATCCAAGCGGGTGAATCCAAGGTAGAACCAATGCCGATTGCACCGAATCCGGTAGCGATCAAGGTAACGCATGCTAACTATGACGTTCCTGGACGTGCATTACGCGTGACGATGGAAATCACCAACAACGGAGACTCAGCGGTTAACATCGGAGAGTTTACGACGGCGGGTGTTCGTTTTGTAAATCCATTGGGTCAGAAACATCTGGATCCTGATTATCCAAAAGAACTGGTAGCTACTGGTTTGACAATGGATGACGACAGAGGGATTGAACCTGGAGAAACCCGTGAAGTTAAGATGGAAGCCAAAGACGCGTTGTGGGAAGTACAACGTTTGATGGCTCTGTTGGGTGATCCGGAAAGTCGCTTTGGTGGTTTGCTGATGACATGGGATGATGACGGCAATCGTTATATTAACAGTATTGCTGGTGCGGTAATTCCAGTCTTTACCAAGTTATAATCTGGTATAGCTTCAATACACCGGTACACCACTGTCGGAAGACAGCCGGTGTACCGGTTTTTTTATAAGTAAGAACAGAGTGAAATTTTAAGGTACCACAAGAGAATGCGGATAATGGAACTGGAAAAATTAGAGACGCTTACCCAAGAGGAGGATTTGTCGTGGTCAGACAAATAATACAAGCAGGGATTGCAGTCTTTATACTTATTATGGCACTTCACACAAGTACAGTTGGTGCGCATGGCAAGGTAGCCATGGAAGAAGATAATTGTATGCGTCGGATTGGGGAGAACATGATTCACCTCAGTGCTTATCAACCTCAAGTTGATAAGGAAGGTCATTATTGTACAGATATACCCAAAGCCGGTAATGCCATACTTGTTATAGATTTGGTTGATCCTGAGTTGCGAGATATACCGGTTGGAGTAAAGATAATAAGAGGTAGCAATGCAACCGAAGGTGAAGCAATTACCAGCTTGCGACCTGCATTATATGAAGATGGTGTAATTAGCACGCAAAATGTATTGGATCAGGGGAAGTATTTGGTACTGATTACAGCCGAAGGTTTGCCGCCGTTGAATTATGAATATCATCTGCGAGTGGAAATGGTTAATTATGCGAATGTATTCAGAGCCACTGTAGGACCTGCCGTGGGTTTGTTGTTGGCCACGATACTAATATATAAGCTGCTTAGATCAAGGCGCTTCAAGAATTGGTTGGTATCGCGCCGCGCAAAGCCGAATTAAATAACATTGACAATTCAACATCAAGAGAATTTAGCAACAACCATTTATCGATACAGGGAAATTTTAAATGTTAGTAAGATTAATAAAAATGAAACAAGTATTATTGACGGCATTGCTTGCGATGAGCATGCTGCTTGCAGCGCAAGTACAAGCGCATGGTGGGCTGGCTTTAGCGGATGATATGTGTATATTAACAATTGGACCATATCGGATGCATTTTACTGGCTATCAACCATTATCACAGGAAGAGGAATTTTGTGAGGATATACCGGAAGTAGGTAAGACTGTGATAGCGCTGGATTATATTCAGGAGGAACTACGTCCGTTGACGACAGAGGTAAGGATAATTAGAGATACGGGTTCGGAAGAAAATCTGGATGAGATTACGGTATATCACTTGCCACCTAAAATATATCCCTCTGCATCAATTACAGTAGAGCATGTTTTTCCGGAAAAGGGTAAGTTTGTAGGGCTGGTGACGGTAACGGGGGGTGCGCAGGATTATGTGTCGAGATTTCCATTTTCGGTAGGAGAGGGTCGCCCGGTATCGAAGATTGCAATCATTGTACCAATAGTGGTGCTGATTGCAGGAGCTGCAGCTTTTATGATGATGCGTAAACGTAAAACTGAGGGATAACGACTGTTTCAGAAAGACTCAGTTCGCAATAGTTAAAGGCACAAAATTAATTTGTGCCTTTTCATTAAGCTATCTGGAATTTATTAGGAGCTTCAAAGCTAAAGTAAGCTCCAGTTTGATTTTTGAAAGTGGATCAAGCATGTAGTATTAAGTAACAGCACGATATCTTATGCCCTACGGATATTGTTTTTACATTCGGTTGTCGGGGTTAAGCACAACATAGACTTTCCTTGTCTAACGCCATCAGTAAATTGGTCAGATATAAATAATATTCCAGTATTGCTGTAGTAATAATGACATGATCCATAAATATCCGTAGCAAGGAATAACGAAAGCCCTGCGTTGGATATTGCTGGGATGTCAAATAAGGAATCAACGTTGCCTGATGCGATACATTGTTCGCGAGCTGTATCCGCCTATTCTCGCAGATTTGTCAGATGCGGCAACAATTATTTGACATAGGAACGTCAATGCGGGATTAAGGTTGATATCAGTTTTACTCTGTTTTAACTGAAATATGCCGCCGATATTTCTCTTATGCACGTAAATTTAAACTGTCAAAGATGATAATATGCGAATCAATTGGGCTAATGCTTAATTTTATCAGTTTTCTCTGCAATCATTAGGGCTAGCATACGGACACCCACTGTGAAACTATTAATCGCTGAGCGATCTAGTAAGACACAAGGTTTGCCAGACGACTTGCAGTAATATTTGATAGTTTGGAATACTGTATGGTTGACACAATCGACTGGACAAATAATCATGTCGGCTTTTTTTTCCATGAGTAGAAATAAATTATCCAGTGTGTCATTTGAATCACCATGAAACGATATGAATGTTCCGCCAGAGTTTTTTACAATTTGATTATATTCGGTATAAAGTTTGATTTTGCCGCCCACACATAGAATTGTTTTTCCATTTAATAGATTGTCATAACACTTGTCGGTTTGGTTTTCGTGGTTTGTGCAACCAATGATTTCAATTGAAGAAGATGCTTTAATCAAGGGTGCCCAATCAACGATACGAGAATCTTGGTTTGCAGAGGAGCGCTCTTTGATAATTTTTTGTTTGAGAAGTCCCCAGTTTTGCTTCAGCAAATGAGCAAATTTTATAAATTTGTATAAAACTAAAACATCTTCACACCTTGAAGAAGTGTTCGCGTATGAAGAAATGGGGTAGTGATAATGGAAAATTGCGCATGATGTAGTCATAGCAGTCTGTTTTTTTAGAAGAAATTTCATAAAAGAATCTCCTTTAAATTGTCAGCAAGTAAAAAAATGGCTGGCTGACCTAAAAAACAGGTTGGCTGGCTAAATGTACTGCTGGAGAAGGAAGAGGAACTCCAGCAGTATTGAAAACGCTAAATCTGGCTTTGTAACCAGTTATGGATGCCGACCTTTTGCATGACGCCGAGCTGGCTTTCTAACCAATCGATATGCTCTTCGGTGTCCTCAAGAATATGCTCAAAGATTTCTCGTGATGTAAAGTCTTGGCTTGATTCACAAGCTGCTATTGCAGCTAGCAGAGTTTCTCGTGATGTAAATTCAAGCTTTAGATCACAAGCGATACATTCCTCAACAGTTTCACCAATCATTAACTTTCCTAGATCTTGTAGATTGGGTAAGCCTTCCAGAAACAGAATTCTTTCAATCAGAAGATCAGCGTGCTTCATTTCTTCACATGATTCTTCAAATTCGTGTTTTCCTAGACTGTTAAATCCCCAGTTCTTGTACATCCGGGCATGCAGAAAATATTGATTAATAGCTGTTAATTCGTGTTGTAACTGCTGATTTAGCCAGCGAATGATATCTATATTACCTTTCATTTTTAGCTCCTAAGACAAATAGTTTTACTTGGGCTGGATTCATTTCAAAAGATCTCGCTCAGTTACTTTCAAATTATTTGTTATTTGCCATTGTTATTATGCCACAGGCAATTGTTATTGCTGAGTAATTCTTGTTATGAATCCATATCATATATTCGCTTACCGTATACCACGGATGCCCTTCTAAATGTCAAGCTGCAATTTGTGCGCTATTGATTAAATTATTTCTCTTTCTCAAAGTGTAATATACCTCTCTTGCGATATAACGTTTAAGGCAACGAAGTGCTTCAAGTTTAGTGTGACCCTGAGTTAAACGCTTTTCAACATACTCTTTAGTTCTGGCGTCTATCCGCAATCGTCCTATAGCAATAATATGCAGCGCGCTGTTAGCCGCTCTATCACCCCCACGATTTAACCTGTGCCTATTGACCTTGCCTGATGAGGCAGGAATTGGATTGACACCACACAACGCCGCAAAGCTAGCTTCAGACTTTAAGCGTTCCGGATTGTCTCCTATGGTAATGAGTAGCTGTGCCGCAGATTCATATCCAATGGCTTTGCCTGTAATCAGTTCGGGGGCTAATTCATCAACAATGACGGAAATCATCACATCCAAATCTGCAATTTCGTCATGTAACTCCAAATATCGTCGTGCAAGCGATTTCAATGCAATTTTGTATGCAGTTGATATATCACGATACCCACTCATATCTGGTCGCCAGGCAGCAAGGGTACGGATTAATTGCATTCGAGTCATTGTGCGTAGTGATTCACGAATCGCTTCTGGCGCAGAGATAATATTCATTTGGATCATTTGTAGTGCGATACGGCGAGCTGCAATGGCGGTCTTCCTACACATCTTGAGAACCCGTAGCGATTCGACCATGCCATCACGCGTTTTAGGTGTGACGGTGCGTATACCAGCAAATGCTGCATGCGCCGCATTTTCCGCATCAATTGTGTCGTCTTTACCACGTTTGCGCCGAATTGTTTTATCTGGTGCAGTAACCTCTAAAATTTCGATATCAAATTGTTGTAAATATCTTAACAAGCCTACACCATAAGTCCCTGTGCATTCTATTCCAATGCGCTTGACCTCACCAAAAGATTGCATCCAATCCAACATTGATTTATAACCCTGTCGCGTCGTTGGGAAAGAATTACTGGAAAGTACTCGATCATAGGCATCGACTATAGCGACGAAATGAAGATCTTTGTGTGTATCGACTCCCCCAACAATGGTTTGATGATTGGATAATGATTGATTATTCATTTTCGTTCCCCATTTTGAATACAGTTATTGATAGGGATTCACCCAAACCGATTGTCAGGACAAGACAGTAAAGAGATAAGCGATCAGGCCCTTCTTGGGTCACAGACAAAGGCGAGGTGAAACCTCACCGTCAGATGTTGCCAAGTAACCGACAGATCCGAGGAATGACACAAATTGTGGTCGATCAGAGTGGGGGTCAGGAAACTTGGCAACCCTTACGGCACCAGAGCTCCAATAATTACTCATTCAATAATTGAGTCAACTCATTATTGAAATCTGGTGCATGTATTCTTACTGTTCAGAGTGATTTTCGTATATGAACCGCTAATAACTACAAGTATTAATATACATGATATAGGCTCATAATCCACTATTTGTTCAGGATTAACTTGCCATTTCGCGTGCGACGTAATGTGTATTGCTCACCTTTGTGCAATATAAATACAACATCACCGTTTTTAAATAAGGAATTACTATCTATCAGTGCATTTAAATTAGTAAGTTCGGATTGATACAAATTCTGTGCCATTAACTGTGTTAGCGCTTGGGTATTCATATTAATATATAAATGATAATGAGAATTGTTCTCATTATATAGATGTACTAATAAAATGCAAGTGTAATCTATAATATATCTGGATGTTGGCTGGGAGGATTGACTAATTGCAGTAGTTATATAAGCCCGTGTCCGGAAATGTTAACCTGCCATGAGAACAATAGAAATGATGTTTATTGGCATGAATGATCTGTTGAAAATCCATTAGAATTGACATCACAGATAAATCAAATAATGAGGTGCTGGAATTCGCAGTAATTATGATCGAGCGGCGTAATTTCTATCGCATTCTTTACATTCAGCCTGATGCACCAATGGAGGTGATCAAAGAAAGTTACTGGGCATTGATGCAAAAACTTGTAATGCATCCTGAGCTGGCCAATCCGGATTGGAATGTGAGCTTACTTAATCTTGCTTATAGTACGTTAAGGGATCCCTTCAAGCGGGATGAATATGACCAAGAATTATTGGATCGATATCATATTAAAGTTCTAGGTCAGGGTGCATTGGGCTCCAATGCTAGGCCTGGGGCGGAAAGAAAGCCTAGTGAGCATGCGGACAATTTGAATCAACGTAATTATTATCGGATTCTTCAGGTTCAATCTGATGCACCAATTACCACAATTAAAGCGAGTTATCGAGTATTAAAAGAAAATTCTCTTCAAGATAAAGTATTGCTTGAGGAAGCTTATCGAATTCTATCTGATCCGGGGGCGCGCACGCGGTATGACGCATTTTTGGCGAGTAAATTACTTCATGCTGCGCAAGAAACAGCGAATAAGAAGATTAATTTACCCCACTTGGTTTCCGCCCCTGGTGCGTCGGAACGCTCTGTTAAGCCTTATCGAGGATTAATTACGCATTATTGTTTTTTCTGCAAAACGCCCTACGTGCCGCAGACAGGTTTATACCAAAGTGAGAATTGCTTGGAATGTGAAAGCCCGCTTTTTGTATTGCATCATGAAAATCCGGAATCAACGCAACGTACTATCATGCGAATTCCAGTGAGAGGGGAGTTGGTTTTTTATTTGTTCTGGCCTGGGCGGCCGGTGCAGGGTGTTTTTCAAGATTTGTCACCCGCAGGGATACGTTTCTTGACAGAAGTAATGCTGGATTTCAAAGATATTATAAAAATTGACGCACCAAATTTCCAAGCGGTAGCGGAAGTAACCAATAAATATCATGAGAATCATGCAATTTCGGTGGGTGCCCGTTTTATTGCGGTAAAATTTGATCAGCAACGGGGTAACTTTATCACCATGCAGGTTTAAAGACAGGTGAAAGCTATCTGTACTTATCGATCAACTAGTATTAAGCAGCGGTATTTCGTCAGATATGATGAAATCTAAATGTCACGCATCAAATTAAGTTAATCGGTATTTTGAAGTATGCAACACCATTAGGCTCAGCTGGCGGTAGTTTACCGCCTCTGACATTTATTTGTATTGCGGGTAGCAGCAGATTTGGCATTTCTAATGTTGCGTCGCGTTCAGTGCGCATCTTTACAAATTCGTCTTCAGTGATTCCGGCATGAATGTGAATATTGCGTGCGCGTTGTTCAGCAACCGAACATTCCCATTCTGGCGGGCGATTGGTGGGGGGGTAATCGTGACACATCAATAGACGGGTTTCAGGCGGGAATGCGAGTATTTTTTGAATGGATTTAAACAACTGGCGGGCATCACCGCCTGGAAAATCTGCGCGCGCGGTGCCAACATCAGGCATAAAGAGCGTATCGCCCACAAAGATTACATTGTTGATTTGATATGCGATGTCGGCGGGTGTGTGGCCTGATACTGCAATGACTTTTGCTGTAATTTTTCCGATCCGGAACGACTCGCCATCGGAAAACAAATGGTCAAAATGATGGCCATCGGGTATAAAATCATCACCAAAGTTAAAAATTTTTTTGAATGTTTTCTGAACTGCAGGAATATTCCGACCAATGGCGATTTTTCCACCTAGTTGATTTTTAAGGTAATCAGCTGATGACAAATGATCCGCATGTGCATGTGTTTCTAGAATCCACTGAACCGAAAGACGTTGATCATGAATAAATGCGATTAGCTTGTCGGCATTATGGGTGAGGGTTTTACCAGCCTTAGGGTCATAATCCAGTACGGGATCAATAATGGCGCAACAGCCTCCCGCTTCATCAAAAATAACATAGCTGATAGTCTGTGTTACGGTATCAAAGAATGCTTGTATGGTGGGGTTCATTTTATTCTCCTGGTGGTTTTTCAGATAAAGTTATTACTGAAAATAGTATAAATAGAAATTATTATATTCTAATATATACTATATAATAATTTAATGACCGGCATTATTTTTTCAGTGTAGGGGGTGCATATTAATTATCTGGACTTATTACCATGGCAAGCTGTAGCAGGAGGGCTCGCAATAGGTTTTGCGGTGACAATATTATTACTGTTTAATGGACGTATTGCTGGGATATCCGGAATTATGGGTGGTTTATTCCGTTTGCAAAGAGGAGATATCGGTTGGCGCATCGCTTTTATTTCAGGGTTGGTTTTATCGATAACCATTTGGAATATTTTTTTCGCTCTACCGGAGATACGGATTGAAACCAGTCATTTGATGTTGCTATTAGCCGGTTTATTAGTGGGATACGGAACAAGATTGGGCTCCGGGTGTACAAGTGGTCATGGCGTTTGTGGGTTATCGCGAGGGACAATTCGCTCTTTTGCCGCCACAGCAATATTTATACTGACGGCAATGCTGACAGTTTATGTGGTAAGACATGTGATTGCCAATTAGTTTAAATGGCTGCGAATAATGGAGGATATCAAATGGTTGGTTTGATGGCGTGGGTGTCCGGAATCGTATTCGGATTGGGAATTATTTTATCCGGCATGGTTAATCCGGCAATTGTATTGGCTTTTCTTGATATAACGGGTCGCTGGGATGCTTCGCTGATAGGGGTGATGGCTGGCGCGGTCGCCGTAAGCTCAATAGCTTTTGCGATTGCAAAGAAACAAAAGAAAAGCTATTTGGGCGGATACATCCAGATACCGAGTGTTACCAAAATCGATACGCGCTTGATATTAGGCGGGATTGTGTTCGGGATCGGTTGGGGAATAGCGGGAATCTGCCCCGGGCCAGCGTTAGTGCTGGTGGGATCGGGCAACCTGGAGGCTATTATCTTTCTAGGGGCAATGTTATTGGGAATGGGTATTTTTGAAGCTGTGCAGCAGAAACGTCAATAAGTTTACTGACAATTTCTATAAAATAAATTAGGATTAATATCCTTGTCATCATTGTTGAATTTCGGGGCCTCGAATAATTAATTACACTAAAGTATGATAAAACATGAAAACACAACCAGTTTTAAACGGTATGGCAGCATTACACACATCGGCTGCGGCGGCCTGTGCATTGCTGAAGATTCTCGCTAATGAAGATCGATTGCTCATTTTATGCGAACTGAGTCAGGGAACACGGAATGTGGGGGAACTGGAAGAATTATTGGACATTCATCAACCCACTTTATCGCAGCAACTCACCGTGTTGCGTGAAGAAAATCTGGTTTCGACAGAACGAAGAGGTAAGTACATCTACTATAGTCTAGCAAGCTCGGAGGCCATTCAAATCATGGAGACTTTATTCAATCTCTACTGCAAGAAACATTCCACATAAAAGACTGAAGATTGGTTATAGCGCCTATGGGTCTTTTTTGCGATACCACATCGCGGGTTAATAAAGGAGGATAGGCATGTCCATGAACATTATTAAACTGGATCACCAGTTTTCAGTGAGTGGTCAGATTAGTGTTGACGACATCAGTGCGGTTGCTGCAGCCGGTTATAAATCCATCATTTGTAACCGCCCGGACTACGAAGGTGGCGAGAATCAACCGCATAGTGAAGAGCTGGAAGCGATGGCTAAAGCTCAAGGCATTATCTTTATTTATCTGCCTGTCAAAATGGGCGCCGTACCTACCGAACGTGTTGAAGCTTTTCAGAAGTTAATGGTTGAGTTGCCTAAACCGGTTCTGGCTTTTTGTAACTCCGGCAGGCGGGCAGCTGCTTTACACGAGATGGCTCGGCAAAGTAATGGCGATAAAGTGAAGGTGCAGGACTCGGTCATCGATGCGTGCAATTGGGGAAGCGCTTTCGATGTGGTTGTTATTGGTGGTGGTTCGGCAGGTATCGGGGTGACTGCCAGTCTTCTCAAACGGCGGCCAACCTTGCGCATTGCAATTATCGAACCCAGTGATCGTCACTATTATCAGCCTGCATGGACGCTGGTGGGTGCAGGCGCATACGATATTGCTGAAACGGTAAAGCCGATGGGGAATGTGATTCCAAGAAACGCGGAGTGGATACAGGCATCTGCAACTGTATTTGATCCGGAGCAAAACAAAGTTCGTCTGGATGATGGGCGGGTAATCGGCTACCGGCAGTTGGTTGTATGTCCCGGCATCCGGACCGCATGGGAAAAGATTGAAGGATTGGAAGAAACGCTGGGTAAAAATGGTGTTACCTCGAATTATCGTCATGATTTGGCGCCTTATACCTGGGAATTGGTACAGGGGTTTAAATCCGGGAAGGCGATTTTCACTCAACCGCCCATGCCCATTAAATGTGCCGGTGCGCCACAGAAAGCCATGTATCTTTCTTGTGATCACTGGCTGCAAGCGGGTTGTTTGGAAAACATAAATGTTGAGTTTGATACCGCGGGTGCTGTGCTATTTGGTGTGGCTGATTTTGTTCCACCCTTGATGGAGTATGTTAGGCGTTATCATGCAAAACTGGTATTTAATTCCAATCTGGTCAAAGTGGACGGAGCACAAAAAATTGCTTATTTTGAAATTAAAGATGCGAATGGTACGGTGATTCACGAAGCAAAACCCTTTGATTTGCTGCATGTAACACCGCCACAAATGGCGCCGGACTTTTTGCGCGATAGTCCCTTAGCGGATGCCAGCGGTTTTTGCAAGGTGAATGAGAAGACACTGCAGCATACCGATTATGCCAATATATTTTCACTGGGAGATGCGTGTTCTTCGCCGAATGCGAAAACTGCAGCCGCCGCCAGAAAGCAAATTGTTGTGGTGGCCGGGAATTTGCTGGCGGAAAAAGAAGACCGGGAATTTACAGCCTTTTACGACGGTTATGGTGCATGTCCGCTGACTGTGGAAAACGGCAAGGTAGTCCTAGCTGAATTTGGTTTCGGTGGAAAATTATTGCCCACGTTCCCATTGAAACCTACCGTGCCGAGTAAGCTTTACTGGTTTCTCAAGAAGACTGTTTTTCCATGGATTTATTGGAATGGCATGTTGAAAGGCAAGGAGTGGCTTGCCCATCCTCGCAAGTCGCACTGAGCTGGAGTGGAAATATTGTTAACCAGCATACTGCTTGGCGCCGGTACCGGCGCCGTCCTAGCGCTGACCGGTGCAGGCGGAGCGATAATCGCAGTGCCCTTACTCATCTTCGGGTTGCATTTCACTGTGGCCGAATCCGCTCCGATCGCCTTGCTCGCAGTGTGCGTGTCATCAGCAATTGGCGCACTTATCGCGTTACGACAGGGAAAGGTGCGTTACCGGGCGGCAGGATTTATTGCAATTACCGGAATATTGGTAGCACCCGCCGGGATATGGCTGGCGCAGAAGCTGCCGAATGCACCCTTGACAGTGTTATTTGCACTGGTTTTATTTTATGTGGCGGTGAATATGTTGCGGCAAAGCGCGCAACCAATGGCTGAAAAAAAGGATGCGGCAGATCCGCAATCTAATCTTGCTGCCATTCCTTGTCGGCTGGAATACGAGCACGGTCGCTTAATATGGGGCTGGCCGTGTGTTCGCGCGCTGGGTTATTCAGGCATCGCCACCGGCTTTATATCAGGCTTGCTCGGGGTCGGCGGTGGTTTTGTGGTTGTTCCGGCGCTTAAAAGAGCCACCAATCTTTCAATGCAATCCATACTGGCTACAGCGCTGGCCGTCATCGCGCTTATTTCAGCCGTCGGGGTGGCCTCGGCAACTGTTCTGGGTACGATGAACTGGCCTGTTGCACTGCCTTTTGCCACCGGAGCATTGGCTGGCATGTTGATAGGGCGTGCTATTGCCGGTTATCTTGCACCTTCAAGGCTACAGCAGGGATTTGCGGTCGTTTCGATGGGCATAGCGGTGTGGATGATTTTGCGGTTATTTTGGATTGGTTAATTTATAGCAGCGTGCGCTGTTTAAAAGGAACAATATTTGCTTGCGAGTGGTTAGAATATGTATCCCAATCCAAGGTGTATTCACGAGACTGATTACCCCACACAAACCAGCTCTTTCTTGACCCTCTTGAAAAAAGCTCAATATATGGATCCGGGCTACAAGATTCTATGATTTGATATTGTTCATCGGGTTTTCTACTGTGTTCTCTTTTTTGGGATGAGATGATATTTTCTTGACTTCTTCCCGGCTGCAACGTGCGTGCACTTTTTCCTCTCACTCCGAACAAAATCATCTCGGTCACATTTCGGAAGTAAAAACCAACGCCCCTTCTATCGGGGCCACCATCTTTTCTAATTTTGTACCAGATTAAGTTGGTCTTATATGTAAAACCCCAATGTTCCATTACTTGTAGTCCATCGGCAAGCAAAGCGTTTGGAACCCATAGATAAAGATGCGCCGTATCATTCACAATGGCTTCCACAGGAAGATCTTTAATTTCTTGTAGAGTCATAGTTGGGTATCGTGAAAGACGCTTGTGTTCAGGAGCCATTTTCCCTGTTCTATTCTGAAACTGCCACGGTGGATCAGCCAATACAGTTGAGAATTTTCGTTTTCCTACTTCTTCCAATAAATCATCAGATGCTCCCACCTTTATTCATCCTCCACATAGAGTGATTTTGAAATTCCCAGTACTAGTAAAGGGCAGCCAGCACCACTTCCGCCCTTGATGCGCGGTAGAAGCTTGCTCATATGTGTCGTTGATGCACCATATGAACTTCCCCTACCGAGATCATTAAAAATATCCTGAAGATCATCGCATCGTGTAATTATAACGCCAACGCTAATTGCTCTTAGATCGAAAAGCAATCTGAAATTGTTCAAATCTCGATCATAAAATGGATCTTTATTATTCCACTCGATTTCCAGCGCTACACGATTTCTGAAACAATCGACTCTATGTGTGGGAGTATCTATAGTGTTCTGGTCAACAACTACTTGTGTTTTAAATTCTTTCTCAATCCAGTTGCGACTATATAGAAAGCTATCTATAAATTTAGAAACTTGAGATTTGCTTCCACCGGAATTGGTAATCCAGCTTTTATTTAAGCGAAAAGCAGTTAGAACCGCAAAATATCATTCCATTCGTTAGGAAAATCTACCTTCAAGATTGCGCAAGCATGCTTCCACTCATGGACTTCATAGTTTTGCCTGATAAACTCAGGAAGCAGCTCAGTACTCATTTATTTTTCATTAGGTTATTCAATCAACATAAAAGTTAACGGATAGCAATAGAAAGAGTCGATCTCTTTGTTTAATGATTGGCTAGTCCGATCTGCAGAGTAGGCTTTATTTTGAGTGCTCTACCAATGTCGAACTTGGTTGCTTTCTGCAACCAAACATAAGGATCAAGGTAGCGGTTATAATCAAGAACGGTTATTTCAACAATGTCAATCGTCAGCATTTTCTCAGTCTGCTTATAGCAAGTGACCGCGATAATGACTCAATTGAGCATAATTTCACGAAGCTTTTCCTCGAGCGGCGGGCGTAAACCCATTTTGCGTGCTTCTTTGATGGCTGCTTCCGGTTCAACACCTTGGGTAATGCGATAGCTGGCCCACATGGCGCTGGCGCGGTTACCCGATCCGCAATGAATCAAGACCGGTTTTTGGGCGGATTCGATAATTTTGGTAAATTCGGCCACCTGTTCCCGCGTGATTCCGGCAACCGTGGTCGGGATGTTGAAGTACATCATGCCGGCCCTGTCGACGAGCGCTTTTTCCTCGGCGGTTCCTTCATTCTTTGTTCGTAAGTCAATGACGGTTTTAAATCCAGTGGCGGCCAAGGCTTGCGTGCCGCCATCGCTGATCATTCCGGAAATGGCGATTTGTTCTGTGGCGCGGCTGTAGTTTTGCACCTCGATCACCTGATGTCCGAACGGCACGCGTCCGGATGCTTGCGTCAAAGGGGTAAACAAGATAGTCATCAATGCCATCAGAATGATAGAGTATTTCATGGAAAGCTCCATTTGCTATGTTAAGGTAAAAGAATGTTTTCCATTGTAGCGGTACTGGATATTCAAATACAAATTATTCCTGATAACTGGGTGTGTCCGTTTTTTGCGTCAAAGGAAATTTTTTATGTCGTATGATCCCGATTCGTTGGTTGATAAAACACCCGCATGGCACAGTTATGCGGCAGAAAGCGTTCTGCAGGCGTTTGCGACCGGGCAGAGCGGTTTGTCACAATCAGAAGCCAAGCTACGCTGGGAAAAATATGGTGCCAATCGCTTAAAACCGCCCAAACCCGAAAGTGCGGTTATCCGTTTTTTGTTGCAATTTCATAATGTACTGATTTATATCTTGTTGGGTGCGTCGGTGGTGACAGCATTTATGGGGCATTGGGTGGATAGCGGCGTTATTCTGGGCGTCGTGATGATTAACGCCGTCATCGGTTTTTTACAGGAAGGCAAGGCGGAGAAAGCGCTCAGTGCGATCCGACGCATGCTGTCGCTTAACGCAATGGTATTGCGCGAAGGACGTCGGATACAGATTCCAGCGGAGCAATTGGTGCCGGGGGATGTGGTGGTGGTGCAGTCCGGTGACAAGGTGCCTGCTGATATGAGGTTGCTCAGCTGTAAAAATCTGCGCATCGAAGAGGCGGCGTTGACCGGCGAATCCGTGGCGGTCGAGAAATCCATTCCAGCGGTCGATGCCGTGACAGCGATCGGAGACCGTTTCTGCATGGCGTACTCAGGTACGCTGGTGGTTTACGGCCAAGGGATGGGTGTTGTGGTTGCCACCGGTCAGTATACCGAGATTGGGCGTATCAGCCAGATGATCGCGCAAGTCGATAAGCTGGTTTCACCGCTACTGCGGCAGATGGCAATTTTTGGCCGCTGGCTGACGGTAGTAATTCTATTCCTGGCGGTGAGCCTGTTTGTTTACGGCTTTTTGCTGCATGATTATCCTCCGGGCGAGATCTTCATGGCCGCGGTGAGCATGGCCATCGCCGCAATTCCGGAGGGATTGCCCGCCATCATGACGATTACGCTGGCGCTGGGGGTGCAAAATATGGCGCGGCGCAGCGCCATTGTACGCAGGCTGCCCGCAGTGGAAACACTGGGTGCGGTAACCGTTATTTGCACGGATAAGACCGGTACGCTGACGCGCAATGAAATGACCGTGCAAAGTGTCATGACTGCGTCCGATCAATTGCAAGTCAGCGGCGTAGGCTATGCGCCAGCAGGCGGTTTTAGCCGGGATGGAAGGGAAATCAGGATTGCGGATGATGCCGATATACTGGAATTGTTCCGGGCCGGATTGCTGTGTAACGATGCCTCGCTGCAGCAGCATGATGACCGGTGGGATATCCAGGGCGATCCGACCGAGGGCGCACTGGTTACGTTGGCAATGAAGGCGGGCTTGGATTCGATTTCGGAGCAGAAAGCATTACCGCGCGTGGATGTGATTCCTTTTGAATCGGAACATCGTTTCATGGCGACGTTGCATCATGACTCTGTCGGACAGGGCCTGATTTATGCCAAAGGCGCTCCGGAGGAAGTATTGGCCATGTGCAGCCATCAGCGCAGCCAGGGAAAAAACGAATCGATTCAATTGGGTTTCTGGCATGCCAGAATAAGCGCAGCCAGTGAAAACGGTCAGCGCATACTGGCCATAGCCAGTCGCAAGGTACAGGCGAAGCAACAAACACTGGCATTCTCCGATGCTGAAACGGGATTTACCTTGCTCGGGCTGGTTGGCATTGTCGATCCGCCGCGCGAGGCAGCCATCGCCGCCGTGCAACAATGCCACGCGGCCGGTATTCAGGTCAAAATGATCACGGGTGATCATCGCATTACCGCCTGTGCGATCGGCACGAAATTAGGGATCGGGGATGGTCAGCGCGCTATTACGGGCATTGAACTGGACGATATGGACGACGCGCAATTGCGCAGAGTGGCGGCCGATGTGGAGATTTTCGCGCGCGCTAATCCCGAGCATAAACTGCGGCTGGTGACTGCGTTGCAGGAAAACGGCGAGGTTGTCGCAATGACGGGAGACGGCGTGAATGATGCTCCGGCGTTAAAGCGTGCCGATATTGGCGTCGCGATGGGACGTAAAGGCACTGAAGTTGCTAAGGAAGCAGCAGAAATGGTGTTGATGGACGATAACTTTGCATCGATCACCCACGCCGTGGAGGAAGGCCGCACTGTCTACGATAATATCCGCAAAACGGTTGTTTACATTCTGCCGACCAGTAGCGGTGAAGCAGGTATCCTGATGCTTGCCATTATCCTGGGGATGGCCTTGCCCATCACGCCCGTGCAGATTTTGTGGATCAATATGGTGACGACGGTGACGCTGGCGATTTCGCTTTCTTTCGAGCGGCCGGAGAGCGGCGTGATGTCGCGCCCGCCGCATGATCCCAATGCATCTATTTTGTCAGGATTTCTGGTGTGGCGCATTGTCTTCGTTTCTTTATTAATGATCAGTGGTGGCTTCGCTCTCTATATTTGGGAAACCCTGCAAGGTTCCAGTGTTGAATTGAGCCGCACGGTGGTGGTGAATACGCTGGTGATGTGTGAAATCGTTTATTTGTTCAATTGCCGCTATCTGGTGGCTTCCGTTTATTCGCGTCAGGGATTTCTGGGCAATCGCTATGTTTTATGGGCGATTGGTTTATTGCTGGTGCTGCAAATGTTGTTTACCTATTGGCCCGTCATGCAGCAATTGTTTGGCACAACGGCGCTGGATGCAGCGACTTGGGGGCGGATCATTGCGGTTAGTTTGATTTTATTTCTGCTGATTGAATTCGAGAAATTCTTGTTAAGAAGGCGGGGGATTACGAATTTGTAATGCTGGATTATTCATCCACCATGCAGATAAAACACATAGGTATTGAGCAGATAGAGGGTGAACAGGCTCAGGCTGATCCAGCCAATGCTGATGAACAAACGCGTGCTGGGGCGATAAACCAGGCCCACGATGACAATGCCGCTCATGATGACTGCCGAGAAAGCGGAGAAAGCATGCAAGGGTGAAGTAAAAGTCAGGAGCGGGCCTGCAACAAAAATGATGTCTTCCAGTGCCAGTATCAAGATATTGAACAAATTGCTACCCAATAGATTGGCAATGGCCATATCCAGTGCACCCATGCGCAATGCGGCGATGCTGACTGCAAGTTCCGGAAGCGAGGTGATCCCGGCAATGAATAGCGTCCCTACAAACGTATTGTGCCAACCCATCACTTCAGCCAATTGTGCGCCTACAAACGGTAAATAAATCCCGGCCGCGATAACCAAAGAAGCCGACAATACATAACGCACATAAGCCTGATGCAAGGTCATGTCCGGGTAGCGATCCGCGACCTGTTCAACGAATTCTTTTACCTGCGCTCGCTCGTGGATGTAGAGTGCCCGCATGGCAACAATGTAGAACAATACGATAGCGGGCGTATAAATTCCCAGGTGAGCAATAGTAAGAGTGGTTTTGTCGATTAGTAAAACATTCAGCCCAACAAATCCTATGAGTATTACACCAAATCCTGCGGATAGAATGTGGCTCGAACTGGCGCGGCGGTACAATGATTCGCCGCGCGCCAGATAGTCCAGTACCACCAGAATAGCCAAATTGAAGACGCAACTACCCAGCAAACTGCCCACTGCAATATTGGGTATGTTTGCCAATGTCAAGGCACTGACGCCTGTTACAAGTTCAGGCAGTGAAGTCACCGTAGCAAGTAGAATGAGACCAATCCAGCTGCCGGACAAACCGGTTTTGTCCGCGATGACGTCGGCGTATCGGCATAATCGGGTTCCCGCAAAGCCAATCAATATGGCACAGAGACCGAATTCGAACCATATAATTAGAACTGCCGACATATCAATTGTAAGTTATGTCTTTGGAGCAGGTTACTGGATACGGACATTTTTAATTGTTCTATCGGTTAGAAAGAAATGGCAATCTTAACATTTCCGCTTGATAGAATATTGCTGTCAGAGGGTTGCTAGTTTCTCATAAGCGGCTGTGCAAATCTGGCTGCTACCTTACCCAATCGATCCTATCGTGAATGCGCATATCAAACCAAATGTTTCCGGGTTTTCAGTTAAGAACCTGTGTTAAATTGCAGATTATGAGCTGCAAAAGTTTCAAAATGTCGAATTAAAAAATTAAATACGGCAAGCGTGTGATGTGCGCACGATTGATCCGGATTTATAAATTGCGGAAAAATTTTAAATGACACGTTTTATTATATTGATATTGTTATGTATTACGAGCGTGGCGAACGCCATTGGTGGTGAAGTGCCCGATACCATGGCCGAGCGGGTTAAGGCCTGTACCATCTGTCATAGCGCTGAAGACAAAGTAGGGCGTGATGCATACTATCCTCGTATAGCGGGTAAACCGCAGGGGTATATCTTTAACCAGTTGCGTAATTTCAGGGATGGCCGGCGCTATTATCAACCTATGGTCGTTTTGCTGGAAAATATGTCGGACGAATATCTGCGGGAAATAGCACAGTATTTTTCTTCTTTGCAATTACCCTATCCGGATCCCGAGCGGATTCAGATGCAACCTGAGGAAATAAAACTGGCGCAGCATCTGATTTATTCAGGATCTCCGGAGCGCAATATTCCGCCATGCAGTGCCTGTCATGGAGATATTTTGATGGGCGTGGAACCTGCAATCCCGGGTCTGATTGGGTTGTCCCGCGCTTATATTACAGCGCAGCTGGGCGGGTGGCGTAGTGGGAGCATTATGCGGAGTCGGACATCGGATTGCATGTCTGAAATCGCTAAACAGTTGACCGAGAGAGAGGTGAATGCCGTTGCAAAATGGCTGGCGAATCAATCTGTTTCTGGGAAACCCGGTTCATTCAATGTGCTTTCACCTGAATTGGTAGCTCGGTGTAGCCGGACTATTCTGGAAAACGGGGGTGCGGAATGAGGCACGGAGTCATGATATTCAATGTAATAGGTTATTGGAAAAATATTATCTTGCTGTGGGCATGCGGGATATCGCTGACATTTGTTTTGCTGACGATGCCAGGGAAAGTCATGGCTGGTGAAGCGGAACATTCTGCTGCAGTGGAGTATGGCGCTTACTTAACTCGCATTGGTAATTGCATGGGATGTCATACGACTAAGGGGGGGCAGCCATTTGCAGGTGGGCGCCGATTGTCCACGTCATTCGGTGTGTTTATTACACCTAATATCACGCCTGACAAAGAAACGGGGATTGGCCTATGGAATCAACAGGATTTCTGGCAAGCCCTGCATCAGGGCAAATCGCGTGATGGGCGGCTTCTATATCCCGCTTTTCCCTATACCGAATACACCAAAGTGACGCGGCAAGATGCCGATGCAATTTTTGCTTATCTGCAATCGCTACCCCCAGTTTCGCAGACTAATCCGGCGCATGATATTTTCTTTCCCTATAATTCCGAATCATTGCTTGCGGTCTGGCGCACTTTGTATTTTAAAGAAGGCGTTTATAAGCCGGATCAATCCAAGAGCCCAGCATGGAATCGTGGTGCCTATCTGGTGCAGGGGTTAGGTCATTGCAATGCCTGCCATACCACCCGCAATATGTTGGGGGCGAGTCAGGACGAGGCATTAACAGGTGGGCAAATAATGGGCATGAATTGGTATGCCCCTTCTCTGTCTTCGAATCTGGAAGCAGGCAGCGGCGATTGGGAAATCGAGGAAATTGTTACGTTGCTGACAACGGGTATCACAAAGCGTGCCGTGGCTTCGGGGCCTATGGCCACTGTCGTCAGGCAAAGCCTGCAATATTTATCGTCAGAAGATGTGCTCGCTATGGCAGCCTATCTGAAATCACTGACGGAAAATGACATAGGCAATGTGACTGGTGTTCATTTTTCGGTGACATCAGGCAGTTTTCGCAAACAACTGGAACTGGGCGGGAAAATTTATCAAGAATATTGTCAAGCGTGCCATGGTGCTGACGGAAAAGGCGCTCCGGGTATTTATCCCGCACTGGCCGGTAATCGAGGTGTAGTGATGGATTCGCCTTTGAATGTTATTCGCAGCGTGTTGAATGGCGGTTATCCGGCCACAACGGCAGGAAATCCCCGGCCCTATGGAATGCCGCCGTTCCAGCAGATTTTACGTAATGAGGAAGTAGCACTCGTGGTGTCATATATTCGGAATGCCTGGGGAAATCGTGCCAGTTTAGTGAGAGCGCTGGAGGTTGATCGTAGTAAAGGCGGGGATGATTAGCAGGAATTTGGCATAGTGGTAGTGTTATATGCCTATGTGAAGTGGAAGTGGCGTTCAGAAACTAGCTCTTGATAAAAAGAGCAATAGATGTGAGGAACGTAAAACCTAGATAAGCAGCGCGCATCTCACCTACTCAAAGGAGCGACCATCATCCGGCCTACTCAGGTTCAGATTGGAGCTATCACGTATGCCACAATGAAAGAAAAATGGCTATTTTGTTGCCATCATCGCTAATCGATTGGTATTTCCGCATAATGCCCGGTGGGTGCCTGCTAGATAAGATAATCATGAATATCCAGGCACAATAAGCGGTCATTGATGGTCACAGGTTTTTATTTGTTGAAACTGCAAGCCAGGAAGAGGATTAATGAATCCCTCCCCTGGTTTGCTGGTTTAGTAAAGATCGAGTGAAATTTTATGGCGATTAGATAATAAAGTCGCTATTGCCGGCGAAATCCAGACTGGCCAGTGTCGTTCCGACCAGGATGATATCACCTGTGCCCGCACCCCCGCTTCCAGCGGCTGAAGTGAGGTCAATACGCACATTGGCGCCTTCAGTAGCTGACAGAGCCTGGATTTGAGCAAGCGTAAGCCCGAAGTTGCTGAGGTTGATAACGTCGTCACCAGAATCATCAAAGTCCAGAATGGCGGATTCCGCAGAGGATGTCGTGACGACGAAGGTATCATTGCCCGCGCTGCCCCTGTAACTAGTTGCCAAGGCGTTGGAAACGGTTATGGTATCGTTGCCGCTGCCGCCATCAGTTTCTTCAATACCGGCCAGTGATGGATTGCCAGAACTGAAATCAATCGTATCATTACCCGAAGTGCCGACGATCCGATCATAACCGCCAGCGCCATCGATAACTTCAATGGAAGTGAGGTTGTCCAGATTGCCGGTTGTTCCGCTGACATAGAAGTAATCGTTGCCGGAACCGCCCAGCCAGGTATCGGCACCATCGCCGCCATCAATCGCATCCAGGCCATCGCTGGAGCCACTGACCAGGAAGGTATCAGCACCCAGACCACCGTTCAGGATATCGTTGCCGTTGTTACCACGAATGGTATCTGCGTTGTCGGTACCGGTTATGGTATCAACACCGTTGCCGCCATCAATTTCTTCAATACTGGTCAATGATGGATTGCCAGAACTGAAATCAATCGTATCATTACCCGAAGTACCGACGATCCGATCATAACCGCCAGCGCCATCGATAGCTTCAATGGAAGTGAGGTTGTCCAGATTGCCGGTTGTTCCGCTGACATAGAAGTAATCGTTGCCGGAACCGCCCAGCCAGGTATCGGCACCATCGCCGCCATCAATCGCATCCAGGCCATCGCTGGAGCCACTGACCAGGAAGGTATCAGCACCCAGACCACCGTTCAGGATATCGTTGCCGTTGTTACCACGAATGGTATCTGCGTTGTCGGTACCGGTTATGGTATCAACACCGTTGCCGCCATCAATTTCTTCAATACTGGTCAATGATGGATTGCCAGAACTGAAATCAATCGTATCATTACCCGAAGTACCGACGATCCGATCATAACCGCCAGCGCCATCGATAGCTTCAATGGAAGTGAGGTTGTCCAGATTGCCGGTTGTTCCGCTGACATAGAAGTAATCGTTGCCGGAACCGCCCAGCCAGGTATCGGCACCATCGCCGCCATCAATCGCATCCAGGCCATCGCTGGAGCCACTGACCAGGAAGGTATCAGCACCCAGACCACCGTTCAGGATATCGTTGCCGTTGTTACCACGAATGGTATCTGCGTTGTCGGTACCGGTTATGGTATCAACACCGTTGCCGCCATCAATTTCTTCAATACCGGCCAATGATGGATTGCCAGAACTGAAATCAATCGTATCATTACCCGAAGTACCGACGATCCGATCATAACTGCCAGCGCCATCGATAGCTTCAATGGAAGTGAGGTTGTCCAGATTGCCGGTTATTCCGCTGACATAGAAGTAATCGTTGCCGGAGCCACCCAACCATTTATCAGTGCCATTGCCGCCATTGATCGTATCCAGGCCATCACTGGAGCCACTGACGAGAAAAGTGTCATTGCCGTTATCACCGAAGAGCGAATCAGCTCCATTTGATCCCCTGATGGAATCGGCGCCTTCACCGCCCCGTAACGTATTGGCCTGGTTGTTGCCAGTAATAGTGTCGTTGCCGAAGCCGCCGTTAACCACTACATCGGTCAGCGTGGTACCGGAGAAGTCGAGAATGTTGCCTGAGCCGTCACCTGCTACTGTCACGCCAGTCTTGCCATCAGCGGTGATGGTTTCAACGCTGTTGCTGGCGTTGAAATTGCCTGCCAGACCGATCGTAGTGTTGTTGCTTTGTGCCTTGATGGTGTCGTTGTCGGCACCCCCTTGATAAGTATCGCTGCCTTCGCCACCGCCGGAGACCAGGAAGGTGTCCTCGCCGCCAGCGCCGTTGATAGTGTCGTTACCCACGCCACCTCGGATGGTATTGGCATCATCATTGCCGGTGATGGTGTCGTTGCCGAAGCCGCCATCTATCAAAACATCGGTCAGCGCGGTGCCGGTGAAGTCGAGAATGTTGCCTGAGCCGTCACCTGCTACTGTCACGCCAGTCTTGCCATCAGCGGTGATGGTTTCAACGCTGTTGCTGGCGTTGAAATTGCCTGCCAGACCGATCGTAGTGTTGTTGCTTTGTGCCTTGATGGTGTCGTTGTCGGCACCCCCTTGATAAGTATCGCTGCCTTCGCCACCGCCGGAGACCAGGAAGGTGTCCTCGCCGCCAGCGCCGTTGATAGTGTCGTTACCCACGCCACCTCGGATGGTATTGGCATCATCATTGCCGGTGATGGTGTCGTTGCCGAAGCCGCCATCTATCAAAACATCGGTCAGCGCGGTGCCGGTGAAGTCGAGAATGTTGCCTGAGCCGTCACCTGCTACTGTCACGCCAGTCTTGCCATCAGCGGTGATGGTTTCAACGCTGTTGCTGGCGTTGAAATTGCCTGCCAGACCGATCGTAGTGTTGTTGCTTTGTGCCTTGATGGTGTCGTTGTCGGCACCCCCTTGATAAGTATCGCTGCCTTCGCCACCGCCGGAGACCAGGAAGGTGTCCTCGCCGCCAGCGCCGTTGATAGTGTCGTTACCCACGCCACCTCGGATGGTATTGGCATCATCATTGCCGGTGATGGTGTCGTTGCCGAAGCCGCCATCTATCAAAACATCGGTCAGCGCGGTGCCGGTGAAGTCGAGAATGTTGCCTGAGCCGTCACCTGCTACTGTCACGCCAGTCTTGCCATCAGCGGTGATGGTTTCAACGCTGTTGCTGGCGTTGAAATTGCCTGCCAGACCGATCGTAGTGTTGTTGCTTTGTGCCTTGATGGTGTCGTTGTCGGCACCCCCTTGATAAGTATCGCTGCCTTCGCCACCGCCGGAGACCAGGAAGGTGTCCTCGCCGCCAGCGCCGTTGATAGTGTCGTTACCCACGCCACCTCGGATGGTATTGGCATCATCATTGCCGGTGATGGTGTCGTTGCCGAAGCCGCCATCTATCAAAACATCGGTCAGCGCGGTGCCGGTGAAGTCGAGAATGTTGCCTGAGCCGTCACCTGCTACTGTCACGCCAGTCTTGCCATCAGCGGTGATGGTTTCAACGCTGTTGCTGGCGTTGAAATTGCCTGCCAGACCGATCGTAGTGTTGTTGCTTTGTGCCTTGATGGTGTCGTTGTCGGCACCACCTTGATAAGTATCGCTGCCTTCGCCACCGCCGGAGACCAGGAAGGTGTTGTTTATTTGGCTACCGGTGAGATTATCATTGCCGACGCCTCCGTTAATAGTGACATTTGTGACTCCAGATGCGGAAGTTAGTGCGGATAAGTCGATGTCATCGTTGCCGAATCCGCCATTCACGATAATCGTATCGTCGACAAATGGACCGATTGTGTTTACGTTTAGGGTTACATCGAAGCCTGCACCATTATCTGCAATCGAAATTGCATCGTTGCCGCCAGTACCATTGATTGTTTTTGTTGTCATTGTATTTCCTTAATATTATGAAAGTTTATTTTTTTCATGAGAATGCAGGCTGCATAAGGCAGGTTTTATAAAGCTGCCACCGATAACTTGCCGGTCTCTGGCATTTCATAAAACACTGGATTATTGATTTTTAACTGTTATTTTGCAGTGAATTTAAACGATTACTACTTTACTTCATGCACAAATCACCAATATATATAACATGCACTTGATTTGAACTGTGCATGGTATGGAAACACACTTCGTTGAATGTTTCAATCAAGAAAATGTCCCGAATTAAATGGAAAAATATCCCGAATAACTGATCGAGTCCGGTCAATACACGATAGTCTCGACGGGCAATATTTGCTGTCCGGAAGGGAGGAATTCTTGCGGAAATTTGAAGCGTAGTTGATAGAGTTAGGAGCATGAAAAAGTCATTGCCATTTTTGTGAACGATGAGGGGTTCTTGTTGACGATTATCGAATTGTCGGAAATTGACGTCTGCAAGCTCGTAATTTTTTGTGATGAATTTCTGGTGTAAAACCCATAAAAATAATATAGTTGAATAAAAATTAAATACTTCCCTGCTGATACCGGGAGGATGCAAATGATTACCGAAATAAATGGTCAATTTGATTCAAGGCCTTGAGGACTAGGGAGATAATCAAAGATTGATACCCTATTACATCGGACTGTGAAGATCAGTATTATTGATTCTAAATTAGTTACGGAGGTGATGCGTGAAAACTTGGAAGCAGTTCGGCATCATTCGGTGGAGCAAGAAGGTGTTGAATATTGTAAGAAAATTCGAAAGATAACGAAGGCTATGATCAACCTAGGTTTGATATTTATACAATGTGCAAAATGAGTGCAAAACAATACGTACAGCATTTGCTAAATTTTATTGATGAAAGCCCGAGCCCTTGGCATGCCGTTGCTACAGTTGAATCGGCGATCCGGGCATTTCAGTTTGCCAGGTTGGATGAGACGGTCAAATGGCAGTTGCAAGCGGGCGGGCGGTATTACGTCGTGCGCGATGATTCTTCGATCGTGCTGTTTGTGTTGGGACATACCACACCTTCTGAATCGGGTTTCAAGATTGTGGGGGCGCATACGGACTCACCGGGATTCCGCATCAGACCGAACGCCGCGACCGTGAGCAATGGCATAGCCAGGGTTGGTGTTGAAATTTACGGCGGGCCGATTCTTGCAACCTTTACCGACCGTGACCTGAGTTTGGCCGGACGGATTAGCTATACTGATGAGCAAGGAAGGCTCTCACACAAATTAGTGCGCATCGATCAATCTTTGTTACGCTTGCCGAATCTTGCGATTCATTTGAACCGGGGTGTCAATGAAGATGGGTTGAAGCTGCATAAGCAAAATGAGCTATTTCTATTGCTCGCGCAATTGACCGCAGATCAATTGCCGCCACAGTCGTATTTTGTCGCATTATTGGCGCAGTTGGCAGAGATAGAGGCTGAGCAGATTCTAGCCTGGGATCTGGCAGTTTACGACACGCAAAAAGGCGCATTCTGGGGTGCGAATCAGGAATTTTATGCCAACAGTCAAATCGATAACCTGGCCTCTTGCCATGCAGGATTGCAGGCCCTGCTTGACGAGGATGTATTAAATTCTGCTGAGAGTACGCTGGTCTGCGCATTTTTCGATCATGAGGAGATTGGCAGCAGGAGTCATATCGGAGCGGCAGGTAGTTTTCTAACTGATGTATTGCAGCGTGTCAGTATCGCCACTTCATCGGATCGGGATGCCATGTCATGCGCATCGGCGAACAGTTTTCTGATCAGCGCGGATATGGCGCATGCCTTTCATCCCAACTTTGCTTCGGCTTATGAAGCGGATCATAGTGTTATTGTCAACCACGGCCCGGCGATTAAATTTAACGCAAATCGCCGTTATAGTTCTGAAAGCATTTCCACCGCCCGTTTTATCCGCTGGTGCAAGGAAGCGGATGTTCCTTATCAACGCTACTCCCATCGCAGCGATTTGCCCTGCGGTAGTACGATCGGCCCGATTGCTTCAGCGAAACTCGGCATACGCAGCGTCGATATCGGCTGTCCGATGTGGGCGATGCACAGCATTCGCGAAAGCGCAGGGGTACAGGACCATGAATATCTGATTAAGGTGCTGAAGCGATTTTTTAATGATTGATTGCACGATATTGTGAGAAAAAGCAATGTTTTCCATCAACCTAAGCACCCGCTTAAGCATATTTCCCAATATTTCTGCAACTCGGGAATTTTAACTCATTGCTGGCGATTATCGTATGATCAACGCGCTGGGGTGTTGAATTAACACAGTGTAGTGATCCTTGTTGCGCGATACCCAACCCCGGATCTCCAGCGATTTTCCTACATAAGTATTCAGTGCGGGGAACAGATCGAGATTGGTATTCTGGATGCGTATATCTATCTTGTCATCAAACATCAGTCGCGTGTATTTTCTGCTTTTCTTAATGGATGCGGGAATTCCGGTGAACCGCTGCCAGCCTTTGTTGTGATTGGCGATTTGTTCGATCGGCTTGGGTTGATAATCCGGCATTGACCAGATACCGAGCTTTTGTTTCTCGGCCTGCAGCTGAGCCTGAATCAACTTATCGCTGTAACGTATATTAGGCGGGATGATACTGACGAAAGCCAGACCGTTTTCCAATAATGCTTGGTTGATATGTTTGCCATCAGGGGTAAAAACGTGCGCGAGCAGGCGCTTGTACTTATCCCGCTTGGTTTGATCATACTCCAGATAGACTTTGTTTTCCTGCAACTGAGCCTGCAGCCATTTCTTAGCCACTACTCCGCCAGGCTCTTCAGCTCGCAGCCGGCTTTCTATTTCTGGGGTGTTGACTCCTAATAAACGAATCTGTTTTTTATCCGTCAATATGATGGTGTCGCCATCGTATACCCTGGCAACGTCATGTAAATGACGTCCTGGCTGACTGATAATGTCAAGTTTCTGAGCACCGGTTGAGGGGATATCGGAATAGGTTATCCGGCCCCGGTCATCGACGCTGCGGTAAATCTCGGTTGCGAGCAGTGCGGGCGTGACAAGATTGAGAACCAGATAAGCGAGCAGAGGAAATTTCTTTATAGGAAACATGGAATTAATTTGCATCGCCTATCAGGAATAGCATCAAGTGCAGCGGCATGAGACAAGCATCATGAATAATACTGCATTGAATTTTGGGTTGCCTGCCGGGTTGATGCGTGAATGAGATCGCTGGGTCATGTGCAAGATCATGCATTTTTGCGGATTTATTAAGAAATTTTTGGCAAGAGAGATACGGGCGAGATGAATATAGCGCAATATTCCGAAGAAAAGTAGATTAAAATTAGCACCTGTTTAATTTAATCGATATCTGGTTTTTCTTATCTTTGTGCTTCATCATTTACACTCATTAAAATCTTTCAGCCATAACCATTTATGGAATCGTCCATATCAACCTGATTACATAGTAGCATGACATCTGACAATTTAATTGAAGTCAGCGATCTGAATTTTTCCTATGATACGCGCGCGATTTTGAAGGGCATCGATATGACCATGCGGCGCGGGCAGGTTATCGCGGTGATGGGTGGCAGCGGATCGGGCAAAACAACGTTGCTACGATTAATCAGTGGCGCGATTCAACCCACCTCGGGATACGTGAAATTTGCGGGAGAAGTGGTGCATGAACTGGATCGCGATGCGTTGTTTAAGCTGCGGCGCAAAATGGGCATGTTGTTTCAGTTTGGCGCATTGTTTACGGACTTGTCCGTATTTGACAATGTGGCGTTTCAGATGCGTGAACATACCAATTTGCCGGAATCGATGATTCGTGATCTGGTATTGATGAAATTGCATGCAGTCGGTTTGCGCGGCGCACATCGGTTGATGCCTAATGAATTATCCGGTGGGATGGCGCGACGTGTGGCTTTGGCCCGTTCGATCGCGTTGGATCCGATGTTGATCATGTATGATGAACCATTTACCGGGCTTGATCCGATTTCGCTCAGTGTGATTGGTAATCTGATTCGTCGGCTTACTGACTCACTCGGTATGACTTCAATTGTGGTGACGCACGATGTGCAGGAATCCTTGAAAATTGTTGATTATGTTTATTTTATTGCGGATGGCGTGATAGCAGCCGAAGGCACACCCAAAGAAGTGCGTGAATCTGTCGCACCCTTTGTGCATCAATTTATTCATGGCGAAGAGGATGGGCCGGTGCCCTTTCATTATCCTGCCCGGGCTTATCGAAAGGATTTGAATCTGGAGGATAGCGTTGCCTAAGCGGATCGTATCCGGTATTCGGAATATCGGGCATCGTGTGATTGAAAGTATCTGGCGGCTGGGTATTGCCAGCCGTTTTTTTATTCTGGTGTTATTAAAATCAGGCACCAGTTTGCGCCGATTTAATCTGGTCATACGGGAGTTGTATTTTACCGGTGTCTTGTCGCTGATCATTATCGTCGTATCAGGCTTGTTCGTGGGAATGGTGCTGGGTTTGCAGGGCTATGAAACGTTGCAGAAATACGGTTCGGAATCAGCCGTTGGCACGCTGGTTGCGCTGTCATTGGTACGGGAACTGGGCCCGGTCGTGGCAGCGTTATTGTTTGCCAGTCGTGCGGGTTCTGCAATTACTGCAGAAATAGGCTTGATGAAAGCAACCGAGCAATTGGCGGCGATGGGAATGATGGCCGTTGACCCGATTGCCCGTGTCGTCGCTCCACGGTTCTGGGCTGGCGTGATTTCCATGCCGTTTCTGGCGGCAATGTTTTCCGTGATGGGTGTTTTTGGCGGTTATCTGGTTACTGTGGTGTTCATTGGTGTGGATGAAGGTTCCTACTGGTCGCAGATGCAAAGTGCGGTTGATTTCCGCTTTGATATTTTGAATGGTTTTATTAAAAGTTGTTTTTTTGGTGTGGCGGTTACTGCGATTGCGGTTTTTGAAGGATATGATGCGCCGCCCACGGCGGAAGGTGTATCTGGCGCGACTACGCGTACGGTTGTGACTTCTTCGTTAGTTATTTTAGGACTTGATTTTATTTTGACCGCTTTCATGTTTAGAGGGGTGAGTTAATGCAGCGGACAACGATGGATTTATGGGTGGGATTGTTTGTGGTTATGGGGATTATTGCACTCATGATCCTGAGTCTCAAGGTCGGTAATCTGAATGTTTATAATCCTTCGCAAAGCTATGTAATTACCGGGAATTTTGAAAACATCGGTGGCTTGAAGATTCGTGCGCCGGTTAAAAGCGCGGGTGTCGTAGTTGGACGTGTAACGAACATTCAATTTAGTACGGAAACTTACGACGCAGTCGTGACAATGAGCATGGATGCCCGGTTTCAATTTCCTAAAGATACGTTCGCCAGCATCTTGACATCGGGGTTATTGGGAGAACAGTACATTGGGTTGGCTGCAGGTGGCGATGAGGCGATGCTCAAAGCAGGCGATAAAATCATGAAAACCAATTCGGCCATGGTGCTTGAGGAATTAATCGGACGTTTTTTATTTAATAAAGCGGCGGAAGATGATTCTTTCTAAGGAAACCCTCAATAATTGTCTGCGCAAGCGATTTGCTGCGTTAGGCGGGGCTCGAAAATTCGCCTATCGCTATGATATGTTTAATTTCCTGCGCTCCGTTTGCCTTGCATCTCGTATTGCTCGCCCAATTATTCAGCGTTTCCCTAATTCATTGGATTGTTAATTTTATTCTGGTTGGTTAGTATTGCAACTATACGATTTAAAACTTGGTGAGGTGATAATGAAAAGGTTTCTAGGGTTAATAATATTCATGCTTTTTAACTTGTTGGCATTGCCTGCATGGTCAATGGATCTGGCCCCGGATAGATTGGTCGATAAAACAGTCAAGGAAGTGATCGAGATTATCCAGCAAGATGAAGCGCTAAGAAATGGTGACAGAGAGAAAATGTTCGATTTGATCGAAACTAAAATTCTGCCGCATTTCAATTTTACACGCATGACGCAGCTTGCCATGGGGCAGCATTGGTCCAAAGCCCAACCGGAGCAGCAAAACAGGATCGTGGATGAATTCCGTACCTTGCTGGTACGCACATATTCCAATGCATTAACCAGTTATCACGATGAAACGATTAAAGTAAATCCATTACCTGAGCTGGGTGATCGCACTGAAACCAAGGTACGTACCGTGGTGATTCAAGGAAAAGGTAAAGAGCCGGTTCCGATCGATTACAGTATGGAAAAAAAATCAGATGGCTGGAAAGTTTATGATGTTACGGTGGCCGGCGTGAGCCTGGTGACGAATTATCGCGGAACATTCAACAGCCAGGTTCGTAAAGGCGGTGTGGATGGGCTTTTGAAAGCCTTGTCGGATAAGAACAAATCGCTTGAAGGCAAGAGGTAGCTGTGGCGGTGAATCAATCGGGTTCTTGTGTCACCATGATTTTTCGCGATAACGACAGAATTATCGTGCAAGGCCCGGTTACCATAGATAATGTTGTGTTGCTGACGCAAAATGGAATTGCGCTGTTTGAGGATCAGCCCCTAACGATTGATCTGGAAAAAGTGTCCGAAGTTGATTCAACCATAATCAGCATGTTGCTCGAATGGTTGCGTGCAACACGCAAGCATGCGTATACGCTGCAGTTTGTAAATATGCCATTAAGTCTCGTCAGCCTGATTCAGTTATATGGGATGGCGGAGTTAATTTCACTTCCGGTGTCACCCGTTATAAACCAAAATCCCTCCTTGATTTGATGCGATTTTGCTTTCGCTGAAGCTCTTACAGTTAAATTCCTTTTAAATGCTACCTGCGATTGAAATCACACGCGTGTGTAAAAACTTTGGAGGGATTCGCGCATTGGTCGATGTCGATCTGGAGATCCGCCCAGGGGAATTTTTTGCGTTGCTGGGTCCCAATGGGGCCGGCAAAACAACGTTAATCAATATCATTGCCGGCTTGTCGCTGGCCAATAGTGGTTCGGTCAATGTGATGGGATACAACGTTACTACGCAATATCAGCAGGCGAGGCGAAATTTGGGGGTTGTTCCACAGGAATTGGTATTTGATCCTTTTTTCAGTGTGCGCGAGGTTTTACTCATCCAATCTGGTTACTACGGAATAAAGCACAATAATCGCTGGGTGGATGAAATTATTGAACGTCTCGATCTTGTCGACAAAGCCAATGCGAATATGCGCGCTTTATCCGGCGGCATGAAACGGCGTGTTCTGGTTGCGCAAGCATTGGTGCACAAGCCTCCTGTGATTATTCTGGATGAACCGACAGCGGGTGTGGATGTTGAGTTGCGCCAGACATTATGGGAGTTCATCAAGCAACTTAACCAGGATGGACATACGATTGTTTTGACTACGCATTATCTGGAAGAGGCGGAAACACTGTGCAGCCGCGTGGCGATGCTGAAAGAAGGAAAGATCATCGCGCTGGATAGCACGCAAAGCCTGATTGGAAAATTGCCTTCAGGTAACTCATTAAAAATAAGGTTGCTGCCCGACCGTTTGCCATTGGAACTCCAGTCGTTACAAAGAAGCTGCAGTAACGGTTTGTATGAATTGAGAATAGATAATTATGCGCAGATAGAATTTATTTTATCGACTTTGAGAACTGAAAATACGCAAATACAGGAAATGTATTTGCAGCAGCCTGATCTGGAGGATGCTTTTGTCAGTCTCATCAGAAATAGCGGGAATAAACTGCAATGACCGGTTTTTTTACCTTACTGCATAAAGAATTGCTGCGTTTCTGGAAAGTGGGTTTTCAAACCATCATAGCACCGATGGTTTCTACGCTGTTGTATCTACTGGTTTTCTTTCATGTGTTGGAAACGCGGACGGAAGTTTACCCGGAAGTGGCGTATGCTGTTTTTCTAATTCCCGGGTTGATCATGATGGCAGTGATTCAGAATGCCTTTGCCAACTCATCTTCCAGCATCATTCAATCCAAAATCAGTGGCAACATCGTGTTTGTTTTGCTTTCACCCTTGACGTATCGCGCCATATTTTTTGCTTATATTCTGGCATCCATTGTGCGCGGGCTTTTGGTTGGTTTGGGTGTTTATCTGGTGACATTGATATTTTTTGATATTCCGTTACTATTACCCCTGTGGGCGATATTGTTTGTCATTCTGGGAAGCGCAATACTTGGCGCATTGGGGTTAATTGCAGGAATTCTGGCTGATAAGTTTGATCAATTAGCGGCTTTCCAGAATTTTATAATTCTACCGCTCACGTTTTTATCGGGCGTTTTTTATACCCTACATTCATTGCCAGCCGGTTGGCAGTATTTGTCTCATCTTAATCCATTTTTTTACATGATTGATGGATTTCGCTACGGATTTTTTGGAGTATCGGATATTTCGCCTTATATCAGCTTAGTGATAGTTTCGGTAAGCTTGATCGTGATATCCCTGCTGACCATCAAGTTGCTCAGAAGTGGATATAAACTGAGGCAGTAATAATTTTGCTTTATTTAAAATACGCATAATGCTTTGAGGAGAATTACAATGCTTACTGCAGAGAATATTAAAACCTATATTGAATCATCGCTGCCCTGTGAGCATGTGCAGGTAGAGGGAGATGACGGGGTTCATTTTCATGCACTGATCGTCAGTCCCGAATTTAACGGAAAGAATGTCGTGCAGCAGCACCAATTGGTTTACAAATCTTTGGGCGATAAAATGAAGCAGGAGATTCATGCGCTATCGATGAAAACGTTGACGCCTGCACAATGGGCAGCAACATCCCAATGATTCAATCGCTGACAATATCGGCTGATAGCTTAATCGAAAGATAATTTATATCACTTCTTACTTACTGATCTGGAATTTCATTGTTTAGAATACTGGGTGCCTTCGTCGGGTTTTTCATCTTTGGCTTTTTGGGTATTTTCCTGGGCTATTTTGTTGGAAGCTTTATAGACCGATTCAACGCTTATGGTTCTGTTGGAATGAATCCATTTAATGCCGCGCGCCGTCAATCAGTCTTCCTGGAAACCACTTTCATATTGATGGGCAAGCTGGCGAAAGCGGATGGGCGTGTCTCTGAGACTGAGGTGTCGCATGTGGAGCAGTTCATGCAAAAACTGGGTATGACGCGCGAACACCGGTTAAAGGCCATCGCCTTATTCAAGCAAGGCTCCTCGGTTAACTATGATATTTATCCGCAAATTAACGAATTCCTTTCTGTATGCGGTGCATCCGGTAACTTGAAACAGATGTTGCTGGTGTATTTGATCATCATGGGATTATCGGATGGGCAACTGAACTCTGCCGAAGAAAACCTTCTGAGAGAGATCGCCGGGCGTCTCGGGTATCATCACGCGGCATTCGATCATTTGCTTGATATGGTGAAGAATCAAATGCACTTTGCCGGTGGGCAAACAAGCTCGCCCAGTGCATTGGAGGATGCCTACCGGGCACTGGGTATCAGTAAGGATAGTACGGACCAGGAGGTCAAACGCGCTTATCGTAAGCTGATGAGCCAATATCATCCGGATAAATTGATGGGCCAGGGCGTACCGGAGGAAATGGTTGCGATGGCAACCGAGCAAGCCAAGGAAGTGCAGACTGCCTATGATTTAATCAAGAAGAACCGAGAGCAAAATCGCTGAAAGCCTGATCGACTCAATCATTCGTTGAATTATGAAGCCGCTCCTGTATACATTCCGCCGTTGCCCTTTTGCGATTCGCGCCCGGCTGGCGATCAAAGTTAGCGGGGTGGCAGTGCAAATGCAGGAAGTCAGTTTGCGTGCCAAACCGATAGCAATGCTGAAATGTTCACCCAAAGGCACCGTACCGGTGTTGAAGTTAGCCGATGGTAGCGTGCTCGAGCAAAGCCTGGACATCATGCAGTGGGCACTTTCCATCAATGATCCTGAGCATTGGCTGGAGAGTGATCTGGAGAAGTCCAATGCAGTCATGTCCTTGATTAAGCAAAATGACGAATCGTTTAAACCGGCGCTGGATCTGTATAAGTATGCCGTGCGCTTTCCGGAGCATTCCGAAGCGCATTACCGTGAACGAGCCGAACCCTTTTTAGCCGATCTGAACGCACGGTTGAGTAAGGATGGTTACTTGATGAGCGGCCGCTATACATTGGGGGATATGGCGATCTTTCCTTTCATCCGGCAGTTTTGTAATGTCAACCCGGATTGGTTTTATGCCTCTTCATACTCTCATCTGATTGCATGGTTAGATCGCTTGATCAGTTCGCAGTTATTTCATGATGTAATGCAGAAAGAAGCGGATTAATGAGATTTTTCTTGGCTGCTGAGGTTTCAAGGCAGGCAATGCATCATGGAGCGAACCCAAAGGCATCGTCATGGAAAAGCCACAAAATTACTTGAGTATTTTGCCTCCTTCAGGTTTGACAGCTTCACAGTCAAGGGTATCGTTAGAATTCAAATTTCGTCACAGCTCCATGTAACCCAAGAGTCAGGTTAAATATTCTGTTTTTTTCGGTGCAACATAAAACCAAGCAAGCCTAATCCAGCTAACAGCATCGTGTAGGTTTGGAGTTCTGGAACCGCAGCAATAGAGATATCCCCAAACTGAACAAGGTCCAGTGCGATGCCGCCGCTGGATGTGTTGAAGAGTGTTTGATCAACCGTTACTCTGTGGAATTGACCCACGCCACTAATAGTGAGTGGTGCTGTAAAGTCGCCAGTCTCCGTATAGCTGGCTTGTCCAACAAGCGAACCATCAAAATCATAGGCCGAAATCGTGATGATGTTGGCGCTACTTCCGAACAAATCAGCGGAGTAGCCAAAGAAATCCGTTGTTCCCATCACCTTGTCGTTGCCGGGAGCGAAAAAGGAGAAGGTCACTGGCGTGTCGTAGTCTATCCTTCCATTGTCGTCAATCCCGGCGAGTGCATTAATGCCCGAAGGAGCAGCTGCGGAGGGTAATGCAACCAATGCCGCTCCATCTATCATTAGACCATCATTAAGGTACTGATCTGTCACCCGAGCGGAGGCGGGTATGATCGTGCTTTGCAAATACGATGTTGCTACAAGATCACCGGGCAACGGATTTTCGAAATCTATGACTGTGTTTGCGGTTACGTAGCAGGGAACGAAAAACGCGATTGTGGCCCAAATTGTTACACATAGCTTTGAGTTCATTTATTTTTCCTGAATTGTTTTATTGTTATAAAGAGATGATGGCAATAGTTGTTGATACCGTTACAAGTATGATTTTATTCAAAAATAATGACGTGGTCAACTCATTCGGGACAACACTCATTCGGGACAATCCAGTCAAGTGCCGTCAAGTTAACCGCATCTGAACGATAATATTAGAATGAGTAATTCGCGACCTGATCCTTTTTGAGCTGGCACTTATTGGTTATTCACAGATTTTGGAATGATATCTGTGCAAAACTAACATTAAATGTTATATATGCATAGATGATAAAACGTTATCTTGAAGGCAAAATTCGCTTGGATTTGATTGCTCATTCGTCTGTGGCGCTTATGGGGCCACGTCAGGTAGGTAAAACAACGCTTGCTCTCAATATTGCGGATACTATTCCCTCGGTTTATCTTGATCTTGAAAACCGGCTTGATCTGCAGAAAGCTCAGGACATTGAAGCCTTTCACAAAGCAAACAGCGATAAGCTGATTATTCTGGATGAAGTGCAACGATTGCCGGATATTTTTGCGCCGATCCGCGGACTCATTGATCAACAACGCAGAAAAGGAAACAGGGTAGGGCAGTTTTTGTTTTTGGGCTCAGCTTCCATTGATCTGCTTCAACAATCCAGTGAAACTTTGGCCGGACGTATTTCTCATGTTGAGATGTTTCCGGTGAATGTTCTGGAGTATGCAGAAAGTGCTCAGCATGGCGAAGCCGTGAATGATCTCTGGTTGAAAGGCGGTTTTCCAGACAGCCTGTTGACCGGTAATGACGAAACCAGCTTGAACTGGCGCTATGATTTCATCAAGACTTACCTTGAACGGGATATTCCGCAATTGGGGCCAAGAATTTCTGCAGAAACGTTAGGAAGATTCTGGACCATGCTGGCGCATAGCCAGGGAACCAATATCAATGCTGCCAAGCTCGCATCCAATATCGAAGTATCAAGCGTAACCGTAGCGCGTTATATTGATCTTTTGGTTGATCTGCTGCTGATCCGTAAAATACAACCCTATACGGCCAATATTAAAAAGCGCCTGGTCAAATCGCCTAGAGTTTATGTGCGTGATAGCGGTATCACGCATGCACTGCTGAATATCGGTTCTTATAATGATCTATTGGGACATCCTGTCGTCGGCAAAAGCTGGGAAGGATTTGTGATAGAAAATATCGCCTCTGTTTTACCGCCACGCGTAAGGGTCTATTACTATCGAACGGCAGGCGGGGCTGAGATTGATCTTGTCCTGGAATTCGGCGTGAATGAGAGATGGGCTATAGAAATTAAAAAAGGCGCATCGTTTAGCCTGGGGCGTGGATTTCATGAGGCTTGCGAAGATATCAGGCCGCAAAAAAAGTTTGTCATTTATGCCGGGAAGGACAAATTCCCCCTGCCGCATGAGATTACGGCCATCGCTCTGTATGATTTCATGGAAATTCTGAAAGAAAAAAGGAATGTAAAAATGAAGGAATGAAGGAATGTAGCGGATGTTCCCTGTAGCAAGTCATCTTATATATTCGCGATCTGATCCGGGATGCCGGATGCACTATTTTGTTTTAGGCCATTCCCATGGCGGTATTGGCGCAGGATTTTGCCACAACCCCTTATGCTCGGATTTAGCTTGTTCCTGGAGGGTATACAACTCAGTATTTGTCACATACTTATCAAATACCCATGCCATGCCCCGTTTAATTTGCTCAGTTCCGGCATTTTTGCCGGAACACTTGACGTAAGCTACCGTGTGTCCAAAATTATCTTCAGTTTTTTTAACCACTTCGGCGTTTTTGTATAAGCATAATTCAACCAGGGATTGACGCGAACTGAGGCCAAAATCCTGACGTTTTTCTGGCGCATCAATCTCAGCTATCCTAATAACTATTTGGTGATGATCGCAATTTGCGACTACGATATCTCCACTCAGTACCGCAATGATGAAACAAAGTATTGGCGTTGAAAGCATTTAATTATTCAATAATTACATCTGTTTTTTTATTCTCCGGCCAACTTACCGGTCGGCAGCGTCGGGTAGACGGGTGGATTGCAGTGATGTATGACAATGCTACCAGAGTGAGAATAAGCCTGTCGAATGGGTATTTTTTCCTATCGGAATCGGCTTATGTTTTGTACTTTTCCGGTAATTTTATGCAAAAAAGCAAAATCCGCTTTTCTGGATTCGCGACCTGACTGCGATGTGTATGGAGTCACACGAGGTGGTCTATCAACAGTGCGAACAATAAAGTGAGAGCGATGAGCATGGCGGCAAAAGACCAGATGATCGCTTGCGTCTTGCGATAGCCCTTACCCTGGCCTATTTTTTTGTCTGTCTTGATGCTTGTTTTCTGCGCAGACCACTCGACGGGATCGTAGAACCCAAGTAACTCGCATGTCTTTACATACTCCGCTCCGAAGCGGGCGTATATTTGATGATCGCTGCTTATCTTAATGTGCGCCGTCCACGCGACGGTGACTGCGAATACCGAAACGACCACCCATAGACCCCACGCAATTTCTTGTACATGTTTCGGGGTGACCTGTGGAAACAAAATCGCTAACACTACAGCCCCCGCAGCGGCTGAGATTGCCAGCAGCATGGTGATTGCGTGATGGGCATGACTAATCTCAGATTGATGATAGGCGCGCATTCCATCGAACATTTCGCGCTTGTTCTCTGCAAGATCTGACATTGTCGGCCCTTTCCGCTTGCTCATTCCGAATTTACACCAAGCATCCAAGCTCATCGGTGGTAATGGAATGTATCGGAGTTGCCGTCCGGTGCAATGTTTTGGTAGCCGATTTGTGTCCTGAGCTGATGTTTTCTTGGTTCGCCGATTTCATCCCAATGCTTGTCAGTCAAAGCGCCTTCAAATGAATATAAGTAGTAACATACCGATAACGACTCGTCTGGATGCTTCTCCCTGATCAGGCGATGTGCTTCAACTGCGCCAATTCGCTGTAGATCGTCTTCGGAAAAGATTCTTACTTCGTTCAAACGGTCGGCAATTTTCTTGCCGATATTCTTGAGATCGGTGAGGATTCTATTCTGTGACATAATTTTTCCGATATTCTTCGGTTGGCTCAAAAGATTGGACAATATCGATGTAAACCCCATTCGGGTCTTGGATACAAAAGTGCCGCTGTCCCCAATCCTCGGACCGCAGCTCCAGCACGATATTAAGCGATTTCGATTTGGCCACTGTAAGAGCGGCATCAGCGTTGTCTACTTCCAGACTAAAAATGACGCCTTCGCCAGAGTAGGGTCTCTGAAATATGGGGGGTTGAGTAGGTTGATCTGGCAACAAAAAACCGATCTGAACACCCGACTTCGAAACCAGATGAATGTACCAATCACCCGAAAAGACAACATCAAAGCCAAAATTTTCTGCGTAGAAGGATTTCGCTGCATCAAGGTCCTTAACAGTAAATACGGGAAAAGAGCTTTTGGGTTCAATCATGTACGACTCCTTATTTGTTGGCTGCCGCTCGTGTTAACCCGCATGCAAAGAGAGTGCGAAGCGCCACTTTTGCGCGCCAGTGTTAAACGATGTTAGCCGTCCTTGCCATGCCCAGCCGGTGCCTCTGCTTTTTTCTCGGATAATGTTGTCATGACATTGAGAGTAGATGCATTTTCAGAGGCGATTGCATTCTCGATCCTGTCCACAAAATTCAAAAAAGCTTCTTTCTCATCCTGATTCCTGTAAGGACCTTCACCGGTGACGAAGTTGAAATATTCTTTGGCTAACCATTGCTCGGTTGAGCGATAGTTTTTCCACTGCTCTCGAAAGTGAAATACGCTTTCGAGAGAGATCAAAATCACCACAACCAGGCTTACTGCCGTGGTCAAATAACGAATCGCACTGTCATCAAATGGGAGGTTGACTAATACGGGAACCACTGCGCTCCCTATAACTGTGATGGCTCGCATCCATTGGTAGTTTCTCTTGGCAATCACCGCCTTTTTGTCGTACCACTCACGAAACTGATTAAGCCGCTCATCGATGTATTCTTCCGGCGTCATACTCGAGTACGGTCTTAATTTCTGGTGTGACCAATGTTTTTCTTTATTCTCCGTCATAGCTTTTCCGTTTCTTCTTAATAAATTCTCGGGTGTTACATCTTGATAACATGGTTTTACCGCTCTCCCTTGATGATCCTGCTAACGGTAGAATAGTGAATCTTTGTTTGTTGTGCAATGGCAGCCATTGTATAACCGCATTCGAGATAAGCGCGCCGGATTGTCTCGTCACGCACTTGCTTGTCTTTACATATATTTTCTGGAAAAAGAACTTCCAAATCAGGGCGGTGCGCCAAGCGCTGATTACGCGGTATCTCCTTAATGTCGCCAATACCTGCAAGCAGAGGTTGCATTTGCACCAAGAATTGCGCCGAACCGAGCAATACTTGACTTTTTAACTCAGGCCAAGGCGAAGGAAGGTTCCGCCCCTGTGCGACAAATTCCACGTATTGGCGCTGAGCTACCGCACGGCGGCTGCCAAACCGGCTTAATACCCAATCCGTGGTTAACCACGCTGGTGCGGGCTCACGGCCTGCAGTCGCCGGATAACTGCTCCAAAGATAGTTATGGATATCCGTCACCATTTTGGCCCGAACCGGGTTAAGCACGATATACCGGCAAAGTTCCAGCAGATAGCTATCCCGTTCCACGAGAATAGCCTTGAACCGCCCTTGGAATAAATGACCCGCGCGCGCATGGCGGCGGTTGACACGTTGCGTGTACACACCATTGATCAGGCGCATACCTTGCGAAAGATTGCTATCCGGCGTTTCGATAAGCAGATGATAATGGTTATCCATGAGACAGTACGCGTGGCATAACCAACCAAAGCGGGCAATGGCTTCTGCCAGCACGGAAAAGAACAGCACTCTGTCCTCATCATCCAAAAAAATAGCTCCCTGCGCATTACCGCGAGCGGTTATGTGATAAATTGCACCGGGGAATTCAAGTCGAAGTGGACGGGACATGGGGAAGATTAGTTGCATAAATAAAACATGTCAAGACTTGACCCCCTGATTCCTGCTAACGCCCGCGTAATGGGCGCGAGCTTGCGAGCGTCCTGATTGACGCGTTTGTTAGAGTGCTACCACCAATTAAGCTGTCCAAGAACTTGTTTGAATTCGTTTGCTGCTTTTTCAAATCGCTCATAGGAACCTCCGAACATACCTGATTTTATCGGTGGCCAATGCTCCTTCAGATTAGAAGCTTCTGTAACAACCCTTACAAAAGGCGAATTTTCTCTTCTGTTTGAGAACTTCCATCCGAATCTACCGATGGGTCCCCATAAATGATGCTGTGCTTGCAGTCTAAGATCCGCTACTACTAAAGCGTATAATATTTCAAACTCATCAAAGCTTGCTTCATAACCCTTTCCCAAAAAAAACAGGTTATCTATTACGGGCTGAACTTGCTTAAACAAATATTCGCTTATAGGTGTATATTGTCGCTCATGTCCCGGGATTCGTTTAAATGCATCAGCCCTAGTAAGCTCAAGTATTCCACTAGATAGTTTTTGAGCAAAATATGGCTCACGATTACCATAGTCTGAGTCGCCTAACTTCGTGTAAAGGATTGTCGATAGTGTTTGGTAGTTTTTACTCTCTACGGCCGCTATACCAGCTTGATACAATAGTAATAGTAAAGGATACCAACGCAGATTTAACCAGACAGTTAATCCCCCTTGAGTTTCAATTAGTCTATCGCTAACCCTCGATATAATTTTCCTTAGCACCTCAAGCTCTGATTCAGTCGCCCAATATGCTATTACGGCAAATATCGCTCCGAGATCTCTGGTGTATTTCTCATAAGAGGAAATTCGATTCAAAAACTCTTCCTCAGAATAGCTGCCACTTACAGCAAAATTATCTTCGCTAGTTCCTGAGAGAAATAATCGCACTTCTTCTATGGCAAAATCATGCAGTTTAATGTGTGACTTTTGTGAAGATAATAGCTCTTTTACGTAGTCGACTTTTTCTTCCAGCGTTACGTTATTTCTCACCGCCTCTATATAAGGAACTGATATAAGCTCATCAATATCTTTCTTCTCATCACCTGCAAGATCGTCAATATTCGGCGCAACAATTATAAAGTCGCCATCTCCGTCAAATTGACCATAATGTGGAGTCTGCTCAGAATTTAGATCGTTGGCTACTTTTGTATACACATATGCCATAAGAACGCTAGCTGTAATTACACCATGCTCATTTGCAGCCTTGCCACGAATACCCTCAATAAGATGGCCAGTGAATACAGAATGATCTGGTATCGGGCCACCTGAGTCTGAAACAACTTCATTTGCCTTTCCCGCTGTTATTACTTGGCGAGAAAATCTTTGGTACATATCTTTTAGAAATCGACTACTTCCAGCTTGGATGTCTCTATTCACGGCTAAACCGCCGTAACATGCATCCATAATAAATAATATATGCTTTGCCCTTATAAGCTCTGCATTTCTCGTAAGCTCGTCCCAGCGTATGAATGTAGAGTAATCATTCATATCTGCATCGTAGGGGACTAAATAACCAACTTCGCCTCGAAACCCTGTTTTAGTGTGTCCGTGACCGGCAAAAAAAACGAGTAACCTGTCATCGACCTTCACATTTTCTGATGTAAAAGAAAGAAATGATTTTAGGATGTTAGATTTGGTTGCATCACTATCAGTAAGGTAAGTAACATTTTCAGCTTCAAACCCCTGTTCTCCAATGAGAATATCCTTTATTTCTTTTGCGTCATTTACGGCATATCCAAGCGGAGAGGCATTCTGATATTTGTTTATGCCTATGATCAAAGCTCTGCTGCTTTCATAACTCTGCTTTAATACGTATTTTAAATCTCGCATCTGCTCTCTCCTAGAGCTCTAACTAAATTAGAAAGGCAGTATTTTATTGATTGGATTTACCAAGTCAATAAAGGAGAATTATTATCCAATTTAATTAGATTGATATAATCCTATTCTTTTTTATCAGAACCTAAAAAAATACGGATGAGTAGTCCACCCAAATTACTGGATCAGGTGCGTGAGCGTATACGTGTCAGACATTATTCCATTCGTACTGAGGATTCGTACGTCGATTGGGTGAGGCGATTTGTTTTGTTTCATGGCAAGCGCCGTCCGAAAGAGATGAGGGTGCCAGAAGTCGAAGCTGTTTTTTACGCATCTTGCAGTTGAGCGCAATGTTGCTGCATTCCCGCGGGGGCAGGCAAAAGCAGCCTTGCTGTTTTTATATCGGGAAGTGATGAATATTGTGATGTTTCAACGGCGATGATTTATACGCTGTTTTGGATAAGGACGGGAAAGGCGTTATTAGTCCTTTAGGGAAACGCTGATTAACTTGGCGAACGAGATGAAGCACGAGACGCTCGGAACGCAGCAATTTCAGAAATATTACTATGAAAAAATTCTCTCCCGAAGTTATCGCACAGCGGCTGGTGCAGCTTCCTACCCCGATTTATGTCGACGATCTGCCGGTTAATGCGCGCCGCGAGGAAATCAAACAGGCGATTGATCATCATCAGGTGATGATCATTTGCGGTGAAACCGGTTCGGGCAAAACCACGCAAATTCCCAAAATCTGTCTGGAGCTCAAACGCGGCGTGCATGGGCTGATCGGGCATACGCAACCGCGCCGCATCGCGGCGCGAACGGTGGCGACGCGTATTGCTGCTGAGCTGAATAGCCCGTTGGGTCAGGCTGTCGGTTATAAAGTGCGCTTCTCGGACAAGATCCGCCCGGATAGTTATATCAAATTGATGACCGACGGGATTCTGCTGGCGGAAACGCAAGGTGATCCGCAATTGCAGGCTTACGATACGCTGATTATCGATGAAGCGCACGAGCGCAGTCTGAATATCGATTTTCTGCTTGGGTTTATTAAGCAATTATTGTCCCAAAGGCCCGATCTCAAGGTTATCGTCACTTCCGCTACAATCGATGCGCAACGCTTCTCGCAGCATTTCAATGATGCGCCTGTCATCGAAGTGACCGGGCGTTTGTATCCGGTGGAGATGTTATACCGTCCGCTACACGCCGATGATGAGGAAGAGAGCGATATGCAGCGTGGCATCATTCATGCGGTTGATGAATTGATGACATTGGGGGCGGGCGATATTCTGATTTTTCTTCCGGGCGAGCGTGAAATCCGTGAGACGGCGGAAACATTGCGCAAACATCACTTTGAACGTTTGCGCACTGGGGTGGAAATCTTGCCCTTGTTTGCACGTTTATCGTTTGCCGAGCAGGAGCGGGTTTTTCACATCAGTAGCAATCGTCGCCGCATCGTGCTGGCGACCAATGTGGCTGAAACTTCATTGACGGTGCCAGGCATTCATTACGTGATCGATAGCGGATGGGCGAGGGTAAATCGCTATAGTTATCGCAATAAAGTCGAGCAATTGCTGGTCGAGAAAATTTCCCGTGCGTCGGCTGATCAAAGGGCAGGGCGCTGCGGCCGGGTGGCCAATGGTGTTTGTATTCGTTTATATTCCGAACAGGACTATCAAGCACGTAAGCCCTATACGGATCCGGAAATCCTGCGCTCTTCTCTTGCAGCCGTAATTCTGCGTATGCAATCGCTGAAAATTGGCGATGTGGAAAATTTTCCGTTTCTCGAGGCGCCTGCGCCACGCATGATTGCCGATGGGTATCAACTGCTGGCGGAACTAGGTGCAGTCGATGAAAAAAGACAGCTGACGGCAATTGGTTGGCGTTTGGCTAAATTTCCGATCGATCCCAAAATCGCACGTATGATTTTAGCGGCCAAGCATGAAAATTGCTTACGTGAAATACTCATCATTACTTCGGCATTAAGCCTGCAAGATCCACGGGACAGGCCGTTTGAACAACAAGCGGCGGCTGATGAGGCACATCGGCGCTTTCAAGACGAGCGTTCGGATTTTCTTGCCTATCTCAAGCTTTGGGACTTTTTTGATGAGTTATTAAAGCATAAAAAATCCACCCGAAAACTGATTGCCCATTGCCGGGAAAACTTTTTATCTTATCGGCGTTTGCGTGAGTGGCGCGAGATTCATGGCCAATTGCATGTGCTGTTGACGGAATTTGGTTTCAAACCTAACGAAATACCCGCGAGCTATGATGAAATTCATCGTGCATTGCTTGCGGGATTGCTTGGTAATATCGGTTTTAGAACTGAGAAAGATAACGAGTATCTCGGCGCGCGCGGTATCAAGTTTGCAGTTTTTCCGGGTTCCGTATTGAGAAAAGGCAAAACCAAATGGGTCGTTGCTGCGGAATTGGTCGAAACCAGTAAGTTATATGCACGCTGCGCGGCAAAAATCGATCCGGCCTGGCTGGAGAGAATTGGCGGTAGTCTGTGTAAGCGGCACTATTCTGATCCGCACTGGGAAAAGAAACGCGCACAGGTTGTGGCCTTTGAGCAGGTCACGCTATATGGCTTGATTATCGTTCCCAAACGACCGGTACATTATGGTGCCATTCATCCGCGGGAAGCGCGTGAGATTTTCATCCGTTCGGCGTTAGTAGCCGGTGAATATATTACGCAGGCGTCTTTTTTTCACCATAATCAGGCCTTGATTCAAGAAATTGAAGAACTGGAACACAAAACCCGCAGGCAAGACGTCCTGGTTGATGAGCAGGAGATTTATGCCTTTTTCGACGCCATTCTTCCGGAAGAAGTAACCAACGGCGCCGGGTTTGAGAAATGGCGCAAGCAAGCCGAGCAGCAGGATGCGCAGGTGCTTTATTTGAAACGGGAATTACTCATGCGCCATCAGGCCGATCATGTCACTGAGGTGCAATTTCCTGAGTGCATGACTGTGCCGGAGGGTAGCGTACTGCCACTGGCGTATCGTTTTGAACCGGGCCATATCATGGATGGTGTTACCGTCTCCGTGCCACTCCCCTTGTTAAACCGGCTGGACGGCAAACAGTTGGATTATCTGGTGCCTGGCTTGATTCGTGAAAAGGTGACCTGGTATTTGAAAGCGTTGCCGAAAAATATCCGCCGTATTCTTGTGCCGCTCCCGGAATCGGTCACTAAATTTCTGCAAAGTCAGTCAATCGCCTTGCATGTGCTTACATTGCAGGAGGCTTTAGCGAAATTCGTGTTAGCGGAAACCACATTGAGCGTTCCTCCCGAGGCTTGGCGGATCAGTGATATTCCAATACATCTGTTGATGAATATTCGCGTGCTCGATGATGCCGGGCAAGAATTGGCCATGAGCCGTGATCTCAACGAATTGCAAAAGCGACTGGGTGAAGCGGCGCAAAGGACCTTTGTAAAGCGTAATGACGAGAGCGAGAAAATTTCTATTGAGCGCGAACAGATAACGCAATGGGATTTTGGCGATTTGCCCGATGAAATATTATTTATGCGCAATGGCCAACAACTGACAGGTTACCCGGCATTGATTGATCGTTCCGATTGTGTCGCCATTCGGTTGTTTGATACGCGCGAAGCGGCGGAAATTGCGCTACGTTCCGGTATTAGACGGTTGTTATGCTTAACGCTGAAAGATCAACTTAAGCAATTGGAAAAGAGTCTGCCGGGATTAAGGGAAATCAGTATGCAATTGACAACCCGGATTAATCCGGGTGATCTGAAAGAGGATATGCTGACTGCCATCATAGATCGCGCATTGCTGGGCGATGATCCATTGCCGCGGACAGAATCAGCATTTATTGCACAACAGCAGCGCGCCAAAAATCGCCTTCCGGAAATTTCCGTTACTTTGGCCCGGCTGCTACAGCAGATAGGTCGCGAGTATCAAACCCTGTTACAAAAATTCACCCAAATCCGAATCGATAAAGTAAAAACCGAATTGAACGTGCAACTTGATAATTTGATTTATCCCGGATTTGTCAGCAACACCCCTTGGAACATCATTCTGCACATTCCACGTTATCTGAAAGGCATGGGATTGCGTATTGATAAATTGTCCGCAAATCCGGCGCGTGATGAGCACAATAGCCGCGAAGTCAATGCACTTTGGCAACAATATGTACAACGACTGGAGAAATACCGGGAAATTGAGCGCACAGATGAAAATCTAAGTGAATTTCGCTGGCAGATCGAAGAGTTGCGTATTTCCTTGTTTGCGCAAGAATTAAAAACGCCTTATCCGGTATCTGTTAAACGGTTACAAAAGCTTTGGGAATGTGTGCGTCAATAATTCGGGGAAGTTTGCGGGAGGTTTTTGTTACTTGGAGTGAAGAAGCCTACGGGTTACAAAATAAATCTCTTCCAGCAATTTGTTGGAAGAGATTTATTTCTCACTGCAAAAATAATCAGTGTTACGAATCCACTCTATATGGATGGAATTAATCTGCGTTCTGATCCCGTAGGGATATTTGAATTCTTGGGTGTAGGATCACTTGGAACTACTGCTTCCGAAGGCAGTTGCATTTCTTCCTCTGCAGTTTTGGTTTTCTCGGCTTTCTCTTTGTCTAAAATATAACCGGGCTCAAAATTGGGTCCAATTTTGTTCTGATCGACAAATTGATGGTTTGGATGAAAAGCTTTATCGAAAGCCACTGCATTCCCTACGTAACAAACTGCCCCTATCGTGATGGCTATTGTTAAGGCTTTTAATTTATTCATGATGATTCTCCTTGTATTTTGTTTAATGAGAGCTACGGATAATGGCTTATTTTCTTATAAAGGTTTGTACCGTAAATAAAGAACGTTTAGTGATAATACATAAAACTTATTATGTCGCATTATTGTAACTACAAAAATAAACTGCTACACAATATGTACCAGTTGGTAAATATACACCAAAAACGGTTTAATTTTTTAAAACGAACAAATCGGGCATTGGATTCAATTTTCTTCTTTGTTCAAGAATAAAGAAATTTTGCACGAAATGAAGTGACACGCACCACAAAACGTTTAAGCACGATAGCGCATAAAGCTTGATTGAAGAATGGTGCCGCCGCGAACTATGTGGCGTTAAACGGTCCGGAAGCGAGTGGCAGCAGCGTTTGAGAAACTACCGCAACCCTAACGAATCAAGCGTAATGTCATCCTCATTGTCATCTCTATCAGCGAAATCTTTTCTGACGACTGCGAATTCGTTATCTTCAAAATCATCTTTGTCGGTTTCAAATTCATCAATAATTTGTGCTAAATGACTGGATGGAATTTTGCTATCGGCTATTGCATCCTCTTCGCCATCCAAATCGTTGGCAGGATAAAATTCATCATCATCGTCATCATCAAAAGAAAGTTCTTTGATCATCGCCATCAACCTCCGTATAACATTTATTTGAACAAATGCTATTGATATCACACTGCGCTGATACAAAACTGATAATAACATATGGTTTTTTCCGGTATTTTCAAGTTTTAAAGCTTTTCCAATGTTGGGTATCGTACAGATTGTTTTGGTTCCTGCTTATATCATCAGCATCAGAATTAAGTGATGGGAGACAGATGTGTTGTCTTTATCAACACTTAACTCTAAATATTTTTTATCACAGGAGTTAAAAGGCTATGAAAACTATTACATTACTTACAACCTTAGTCATGATGACTTTTTTTTCGTTGAGTGCGTTAGCGGATGCAAGCCATTTGGATCAAGCAATTCAGCATTCTGAAGCTGCGGCTAAATCAGCCGACGGAAAGGCTGTTGCCAAACATGCAATGGAGGCAAAAAAACATGCGAATGCCGCAAAAAACGATAAAGATCGCCAAATTGATGCTAAACACCTGGATGAAGGCATTAAGTCGTTAGATGAAGCTGTTAAGGAAGGTAAGGATGGAGAAGCGGATGCGGCTAAAAAAGCTGCGTCGGATGCTATAGAGCATTTTAAGCAAGCTACAAAATAATCCCATTTATTTACTAGAGCATAAAAAAGACAGTGTTTTCCTATACACTGTCTTTTTTATGCTAATGCATTTCCTTATCCACACTTATGGATTGTTCATATCCATTGACACGACACCGATTGTATAACACTTGTACGAACGGAGCTTTGTAAGATCTTCTATGAATTATCTACATCAACTGCAGTGGCCTGCGATGATTGTTACGATATTGGGCGTTTGGCTTATTGCATCTCAAGATAAACGTAGGCGTCTGATCGGCTTTTGGTGCTCACTTTTTAGTAACTTTCTCTGGGTAATCTGGGGCTGGTATGCCCATGCTTATGCTCTAATAATCCTGCAGATTGCTTTAGCCATTCTGAATATCCGCGGCGCAAGCAAGAATGAGCCCGAAGTAAAAGCCAAGTCGCATGAGCTGTAACCTGTAATATTGGATAGAAAGTTAGAGAAGTAATAACTCCCACATAACTTTTAACCATTTCAAGCGTTATTCAAAAATTTCAAAGATACACCACTGTTCATTCCAGTTTTACTTCATGTGTTTTGTTCTAGGGGTGATTGTGAGTGATAGATACCAAGAAAGTGTAATTCGTTGAAGTATGCGGATATCTTTGACTATCTATGTGAAATATCAACAGACCTGACTTGATCAGTTGTTGCAATAAATTATCTTAGTACGTTATGCATAAATTGGGAATGCCTAAGGATCTTTATTTATCGTAACAAAACCTGATGCTCGAGTGCGATAATATGTTGTAACAAATTAACGATAGTTATGCGTTGATTTGCTGATTGGCGTTTTATTTTTATTACTTGGGAAATCATGATTTGGAAACCTAATGTAACAGTTGCAGTGGTTGTCGAACAAAATGGCAAATATTTACTGGTGGAGGAAGAACCGGAAGCGGGTAGTGGACTGTTTCTAAATCAACCTGCGGGGCATTTGGATCCGGGAGAATCCATCATTCAAGGAGCAATACGCGAGACGCTGGAGGAAACGGCCTATACCTTCGAACCTGAATATTTATTGGGCATATATCAGTGGTATTCAGAGCGTGCAGATACTGTTTATATTCGATTTGCGTTTGGTGGGCGCGTCACACATCACGATCCGGAACAGAAACTCGATACTGGAATTCTGCGGGCATCTTGGTTTGATTCTGATGAAGCGGGTCAAATGATTCATCGTCATCGAAGTCCTCTGGTTATGCAATGTATCCATGATCATCTTGCCGGTAAGCGCTATCCGCTTGAATTATTGATGCACTATGAAGCCTAGAGCGATGACAAAACACCGTGTAATCGTCGGTATGTCCGGGGGTGTTGATTCATCCGTGGCTGCATATGTGTTAAAACAGCAAGGCTATGATGTTGTAGGACTATTTATGAAAAATTGGGAAGATGATGATACTGACGAGTATTGTTCTTCGCGTCAGGATTTTATCGATGCAGTATCAGTGGCTGATGTTATTGATATTCCGATCGAAATAGTCAATTTCTCAACCGAATACAAAGAGCGGGTGTTTTCACAGTTTCTTGCAGAATATCAAGCCGGGCGTACTCCGAACCCTGATGTATTGTGCAACGCCGAGATCAAATTCAAAGCATTTTTGGATCATGCCAATAAGCTGGGGGGCGATTATATTGCAACCGGTCATTATGCTCGGGTGCGTAAAGCTGGTAGCGTTTTCCAATTATTAAAAGGTGAAGATGGAAACAAAGATCAAAGCTATTTTTTATATCGATTGAATCAAGCGCAGCTTGCTAAATCGCTCTTTCCGATCGGTCATCTCTATAAGCGCGAAGTACGTAAAATAGCTAGGGAGTTGAAGCTGCCCAATTCCTCTAAAAAAGACAGCACGGGCATATGCTTTATTGGCGAGCGTCCGTTTCGTGAATTTCTTAACCGTTATCTTCCCCATGAGCCTGGAGAAATCCAAACAACTGATGGAAAAGTTATTGGTGAGCATATCGGATTAATGTATTACACCATCGGACAACGACAGGGATTAGGGATTGGTGGCATTCGGAATGGTGGCGATGAACCGTGGTTTGTGGCTGCCAAAGATATGAACAGAAATGTTTTGATTGTTGTTCAAGGTCATAATCATCCGGATTTATTTCGCCCTTCTCTGAAAGCAATCGATTTATCATGGATCGATGATAAACAGCCACATTGCAATTGGGTTTATGCCGCAAAAACGCGCTATCGTCAAACTGATGCGCCTTGCACCATTACAAATTTGTCGCATGAATACTGCGAGGTAGAATTTGCACAAAATCAGTGGGCAATCACACCGGGACAATCCGTTGTTATTTATGAGAGTCAGGTGTGTTTGGGAGGTGGAGTGATTTTACAATAATTCTGGCCTAAGTGGTATGCCGGATGAATCCGGTTCTATCAGTTTTAGCGATGACTTGTATGTCTATGATCTCTCTGACTTCCTGGTTGTATTAGGTTCGCGATAATTCCGTCTATATATACTTTGGCAAGTAATTGATCCAACCAGTGAGGAAGCAAGTTACAACCAGCCGATCCGCTTGAAACGAAAATAAAGAAAAAGACAAGCCGAACAAATGGTCAACAGCGCCAATGGATAGCCGTATTCCCATTCCAGTTCGGGCATGCGCTCGAAGTTCATTCCCCAAATCCCGGCCAATGCTGTGGCGACGGCGAAAATTCCCGCCCACGCAGCCAGGCGTTTGCTCACTTCATTGTTTTCAATGGCTCCCATCGATAGATTGACCTGAATAGCGGTGCTGATAGTGTCTCTGACAGTGTCGATAGAAGCGTCAATTCGGAGCAAGTGGTCGTAGACATCGCGGAAATAGTCCCGGATATTGGAACATACGGCGGATCCCCGGCTGCCGGATAATTTACCTGCTACTTCCATCAGCGGAGCAACAGCGTGTTTCAGAACCATGATCTTCCGTTTAAGGCCGTAGAGCTGTTCAATATTGGAGCGAGCAGCCCCTTTGGTGAAAATTTGTTCTTCGATTTCTTCCAGTTCGGACTCCAATTGGTCGATTATTGGAAAATAACGGTCAACCACTGCATCCATCAAGGCATAAAGAACAAAACCAGACCCCTCTTTTAATAGGTATTGCTCCCGTTCACAGCGCTCACGTACCTCAAGAAAATGCTGCTGACTTCGATTCCTCACAGACAGTACGTAGTTAGGTCCGACAAAAACATTCAATTCGCCGGGATTGTTTTCTCCCTGGTTAGACTCGAGCAGATGCATAACAACGAAGAGCGATTCGCCATATTCCTCAAGTTTGGGTCGCTGGTGCCCATGACGTGCATCTTCGACTGCTAGTTCATGGAGATTGAACTCTTCCTTCATCTTGTCGAGTTCTTCGGGTGTCGCATCTTGTAGAGCTACCCAGACAAAACATTCCAATCGTTCCAGATAGTCGCTAATTTCCTCTACCGTAATATCGGCCAAGCGCATACCATTCTCGTAAGCAACGCAGTTGATGAGCACTATTGAATTCCTTTTTTTTAAATGAGATATGAGTCTACATGCTTCGTAGCTGGTGAACTAGCATTGCCTTAGATCGTATCGCTACAAGATAGAAAATAGCATGATTAAAAAAATACTCATTTCTAACGAGAAGATTTGTCATGATTTCAATCAGTGCAGCATATCTCAGGCACGACATTTCAAATAAAGTTTTGCCGTTAATTAGAACCGCATTTAGCTGCAGAGAAGGTATATGGAGAGGCTAAGCACGAGATAACCGCCAATTTGTCAATGTGTGGTTCCGGATTTTAATAACAGGAGGGGCTAAAAATACCTGGCTGCTCACAAATAATCCGAAAGTGCGATGAGGTGAAAAATTTACGACCTTTTGCAAGGGTTTCCTGCCATGTTTCAAAATATGTTTTTCTACGGCTCAATTGAATCTTTAAAATATACTAAACAATACTCCTGAAAATTAGCCAATATAAAGATTCATAAACAATTCATAAAGTTGTATTCATCAAATCAGAAACTCAATATTGTAATCATAGGGAACAAATAGGACTCCCCTCAACAATTCTTTGCTTAGCTGATAAATTAGCTAGTCGGCAGCTAGCCAAGAAGAGCTCTAAAAGGTATGATTCGGCCTGCAGGTTTTATAGAGGAGGCGTGGCCGAGCGGTTTAAGGCAGCAGTCTTGAAAACTGCCGTAGGGGTGACTCTACCGTGAGTTCGAATCTCACCGCCTCCGCCAATGCGTAAATATAATAAACAGGTTATGATCATTTTTTGGACTTGTCCCGCATAAAATACCACAACAAATAATTCGTTTTTTTAAGAGATTGCGTAGTAAATTCGCTGTCGCTTCGAACAATAAAAAAAACCGCCTGCAATATAACCACTCCTCGTCGTAAGTTTCGCTTGAGGTATCCCTATTCGCCGTAGCTAGATTGGATTAAATTTGATGAAGTTACTGTTCATATTTAAAATGGCGGATTCAAGTCTGAAGTGCAATTTCGACTGGCTGGTAAAAAAGGCTCAGATGCTACCGCATCCAACCCCCATGACCTGCGTTATTCAAAATTGCACTTCAGACTTGAATCCGCTTATTCAACAACCTTAAACAACAGGGAAAACTTCACCCGACTGTAAAGATAGAATTACGTTGAATAGGGCAGCTATATCTACAAGATCATAATTTGTCACCAGCACAATTTACTCAGCAATACTGTGCAAATTTACTCGCTGCTAAATCACATGGACTCCATTTCTGAGAACACATTCATAAGTGATAAATATTGCTAACATGAGGTTCATAGATCAGGAAGGCAACCATAATGAAGAAAAGATTCAATCAATCGTCCGAAGTTACAGAACTGTTGCGGCCGTTTTTAGCATGGATTATGTTGTCAGCCGGAGCGGGTATCGCGGCAGGGGCTGCTACCGTGGCCTTATTGGATACGATCAATCATGTACTCCATTACCCCGAAGGATTGACAGGAAATCTGCTATTGGTTTTTACTGCCTTGTGTGTTTTGGTTTTAATAGGCCGCATGGTATCCGATATGTCGACTAATCTTGTGGGGCAACGGTTGGTCGCGCAGATACGCAAAACACTGGCACGCAAAATACTCGGAGCTCCGATTGATGCATTGGAGCGTTATCGTACCCATCGTTTAATGCCTGTATTGACACAGGATATTGATATGATTAGCGATGTAGCCTTTACGTTGGCTTCAACTGTCATTGCGATCGCCATCGTACTGGGATGTCTGGGCTACCTCGCCTGGTTGTCTCCGCAGCTATTTGTGCTATTGATTGTGGCATTGATCGTGGGCGCTACGGTACAGGCTTGGGCGCAGGCTCGGGGTGTCGCCGGTTTCTGGAAAGCAAGGGATTTGGAGGAAACTCTCCATAAGGCATATCGTGGCATCAGCGATGGTGCCAAAGAGTTACGCATGCATCGATCACGTAGAAGCCGTGTGCTGGAAGATCAAATCGACCTGACTGTGGACAAAATCCGCGCCATCAATCAGAAAGCAATTAACACCTATGTTATGGCAACGGCATTTGGTTCGGCACTTTTCTTTATGCTGATCGCTGTAGTCCTATGGTGGGCAACGATTCAGCATCCAGCACCGGAAGTGGTGAGCGGGTTCGTGATGGTATTGCTCTTCCTCAAAGGACCGATGGAGCAAATCATAGAGACTTTACCGGGTATCGGGCGAGCCAAGGTGGCGTTTCAGCGCATCAAAGACCTTTCAGTACGCTTCGCCAGTCCTGAAGCTTATCTGAATTTAGCGCTCGAGCCATCCATGATTTCGCTCAACGAAAGTATTCAATTAGTTGGCGTCCGCTATGCTTTCAATGTACCTGAGGGTGGAGAAGCGTTCGTGTTGGGACCAATCGATTTGATCCTAAAACCTGGCGAATTGGTGTTTGTGGTAGGTGACAATGGTTCCGGCAAGACGACATTGATTAAGTTGTTGTTAGGACTGTATGCACCGCAAGAAGGTGAGATTCATCTTGATGGAAAGCCAGTGGTTGCCGATAGTCACGACGACTATCGGCAACTCTTTACAACAGTTTTTTCGGATTTCTACTTGTTTGAAGAACTCGTGACTGATGAAATCTACAGAGCACATGGATTGTCGGAAAAAGCTTTACCATATCTTCAGCGCTTGGAGATCGCACATAAAGTATCAGTCAAAGATGGAACATTTAGCACAATTGATCTGTCGACAGGACAGCGCAAACGTCTTGCCTTGGTACATGCTTATTTGGAAGGACGTCCCGTTCTCGTATTCGACGAATGGGCTGCCGATCAAGACCCAACATTCAGACATCTTTTCTATACCGAGCTCCTTCCTGAACTGCGCACCAAGGGGCACCTACTCGTTGTGATCTCCCATGATGATCGTTATTTTCATCTTGCTGATCGAGTGGTGTGTATGAAGTTTGGGCAGATTGTTGATAACAGTAAGTATAGATAAACTTGTAGGAAAACTAAAAAGATAATTAGTCGATTAAGATATCCACAAGCATTTGATATTATAATTGAATAATAGGTTTCTTAGTGACCATAACGATCGTAAATATTAAGTTTGCATTAGCGACACGGTGACACATTGCACATTCCCCCCCATTCTTGGATAACTGTGACACTAATTAAATTGCAGCACCGGATAATGCACCTATACCCCATCAAAAAGTTTTGATTCATTCGACTAATTTGAGGATTTAACATTGATCGAAGAAAACCTGCATCTTTTTAATACTTCCCGGTTTTATCAATCATTTCGTAACACAAATCAGCTCATTCCAGTTCGTTGTATAGTTGGGGCTTTTGTTTCCTTGCTTCATCTTCCATGGTTGTTTGAAGCCTTCAGATGCGATTTTGAGGGTACCCCGCCCCATACGAGAATTAATCTGATCCATGACACTCATCAATTTGCTGGATTTTGTATCTGTTACCGGTATAGCGCCGAAAAGATCCAGCTGACGGTATTGCGTCGGTACCATTAGCTCAAACAATACTACGCCCGCTTTCTGATATTTGTGGCCCCGGCGGTAAATCTTGCGTAATCCCCAGAGCGCAGCCTTGGTTAGTAATATCGTATTATCTGTTTGCCTTGGCAGCGCAATCGTCATACTGTTGGCATAATACGGTTTATTTTCATTGAACCGACTGGTGCGGATACTGACATGCACTGATCCGGCACACGATTGTTGTCTTCGCAGTTTCTCTGCTGCGCGGCTGATGTAGAGAGTAACGGATTCTTCCAGGCTGGCCAGATCGGATACAGGAATTCCAAACGAACGGGAACTGATGATCTGTTTTCGCGACGGATTGATTTCTTCCAGTTCAATACAAGCAGTACCATTAATCTCCCGAATGGTCTTTTCCATTACCACCGAGAAACGGGCGCGCATTTGCGAGGGCGATGCTGTTTTGAGATCCAGCACGGTTTTAATACCGATTTCCTGCAATCTGGGTGCCAGTCGTTTGCCAATACTCCAGATTTCACCTACTCCAGTGCGTTGAAACCAATCCGCTTGCTGTTGAAAAGATAAGCTATTGAAATCACAAACACCATTCCACTCGGGGTTCTTTTTGGCCATATGGTTGGCAAGCTTGGCCAGTGTTTTGGTGGAACCTATGCCGACACATACCGGCAATCCAGTCCATTGTTTGATCGTTTGACGGATATGCTGACCATAAGGGGCCAGATTTTTTGTTTTAAACCCCGTGAGATCGAGAAAACATTCATCAATGGAATAAATTTCCTGGTCGGGACTGAACATCGCCAGAATCTCCATGACGCGGTTGCTCATGTCGGCATAGAGCGCATAGTTGGATGAGTAAGCGATGATTCCATGCTTTTTGGCCAAGTCTTTCAGTTGAAACCACGGTTGCCCCATTCTGACGCCTAGTGCCTTAACTTCATTGCTTCTTGCGACTGCGCAGCCGTCATTGTTGGATAATACGACAACAGGCCTGCCTTCCAGTTTGGGATTGAATACCCGCTCACAGCTCACGTAGAAGTTGTTGACATCGATCAACGCGATGGAGCGGTTATTCTTATCCATGCAGCGCAATGATCTCAACGTTCTTCCGGGGCAGAAATTTCAGCAGATAACGATACGTATCACGATCAAAACGGGGCCATGCCGATAATTCATCCAATTCTTGGTAGTCCTTGACAGTTCCCAGATGGCACCATTGGTCAAAGATGTGTATTTCCGTAATGGCATATTCCGGGTTGCGTTCCCTGATTCCAATACGTCCTGCATACGGCCATGTCAGCAGCCGATATTGGCTTAAAGCCGTGAGAAGACGTAACCAGTGCGACTCAGCGGATTCCCGGCCTGCGCACAAGCCTTTGCAGTGTTTTAATTGATGCGCAAAACACACACCGGCACCTTTCTCCAGCCCCAACGCCTTATCGCACAGCCCGTACTCGTCGGCCAGCTTGCTTAAAACCTCCACAGCCTGCCGTTTGGTTTTGAAAGTACCATATACATGGTCTGCTGTACGCCAATCGATGTCGCTGTCATTGATCAAAGTCACCAAGGGTTTGGCATTGGGGTCACGTGATACTTGCCAGGAACAGAGTTGCCGCTCGCGTCTGAGTTGCCGATTATGAATAGGCTGAAAATCCTTGATCAAACGCGATTCCAATAATAATGCACCCAGTTCTCCGCCGGTAATACGGTATTCGACTCGCTTGATTTCCTGCGCGATACGCATTTCCTTGGCCGAGCGATGATCACCTTGAAAGTGGTTGAATACCCGGGATCGCAAGGAAACACTTTTGCCGACATACAGCACTGCACTATCGCCATGGAATAAATAAACACCGAAGGTTGCCGGAAGAGTATCGATATCCAGGTGATCGAGGCCTACCGGAATCGCTGGTTGCTTCAGGAGGGTCAGCGCCATTTCCTGAATCGTTGCTTCCCCCAATTCATGCATGGCAACATCAATGAATGCCGCCATCATTTCGGTATCGCCCATGGCGCGGTGGCGCTGGTCACAGACCAATCGGAATCTTTCGATAATGGCATTGAGACTATGCGAATGATGCTGCGGATAAAGTTTCCTGGAGAGCTGGACCGTGCACAGTAGTTTCTTTTGGAAGGTAACACCGATGCGCTTGAATTCATTTTTGAGAAAACCATAATCGAAACGCGCATTGTGCGCACACAATACCGCTTGATCGAGCCATTGCAGCAGTGTTTCACACACCTGAGAAAAAGTGGGGGCATGATCGACCATGTCCTGAGTGATTCCCGTCAGCCGCTGGATGAAAGGTGGAATATTGATTCCCGGGTTGATGAGCGTATTCCAGCGGCCGGTTTCAACGCCATTCTCATAGCGGATCAAGCCGATTTCAGTGATACGATCCTGGGTTGGAGTGCCTCCTGTTGTTTCCAGATCCAACAACACATAGCACGGCAACAACGTACTCATTTAAAGCGGCGGAATGATCCTGTCACGACACCGAATATCTCAAACTGCGTATCGGGGCGAATGTAAATGGGCCGGTAAGCACCCGTCGAATTGGCTGGCATCAGCCTTGGCATTTTATTTGCACCGTAATCAAGGATTTTAATCGTAAATTCCCGATCAACCACTGCTAATACAATATCTCCGATGCTGGGTGTTTTGGAGCGATCCACGACCACTTTATCATCCGGTAACAACCCGACATCAATCATCGATTCTCCGCGGATCGTCACAAAGAACGTCGATGCTGCGTGATCGATCAGGAATTCACTGACATCGAGCCGTTTCTCGACATGATCATCGGCCGGACTGGGAAAGCCCGCCGCGACTTTGGTAGCGAATAATGGCAATAGCGTGGGTTGTTCACTAATCACGGGGGTGAAAAACTCATCCACTTCTTCCTCTGGAATTGTATTTTCACTCGCAGCATTCGCTCTTTTACACTGCAAGGCTTCCAGAAAGCTTCGGATCGTTGCTGTTTGACTTTGCGGTATGCGCATTGTAACTGTCGATTCGCCAAACTTACCCTGGCCTCGCGGCCTACCCGCATTTTCCCTTTTTCCGCCTCGATTTGACATGTTTGAATCACTCCATATTGAAATATGTAACTATATTCAAACACACCATCATTAACGATGTCAAATGCACAAAAAACAATGCAAGAAAGCTTAACCTAGAGGCTGAACTGAATTTTTCAGATGTTTTTCCTTTCCAATCAGTGTGGTATGGAAGCGTTGTCCGATACCGTAAGGCAAATACTTCAGTTCTGTATCAGATGTAATCTCAAATAGGTAACTACCGCTTATGGCGGCCGATGGCCTCCCGAATGAGATCCGGGTCAATGGCAATCTGTTATTGAGCAATATCGTCCATCAACCGTTTGGCGAGCCCAAGAGTTGGGTGTGGGGTAATAACCAGGCGTATGCACGCAGCTTCGATTCCGATAGCCGACTCAAAACCACCGCGTGAGCAAGCGATCTTGCACGCTGACTTTTGGTGACTGACAGCAACCGTTTGAAGAGTGTTGCAGTACCGGTGATAAAACTACAGTTTTGATGCTGCTGGAAAGCTCTCTGGAAATATGGTTGCAGCGGTTATTTTTTATTTCTGATAAGCGTTAAATTCTCTTGTTATTTGGCGCTGATTAATGGGGATTAAGAAAATCATTTTTTTAACGCCTGAGAGGCATTTCAAATTATCTGTTCCGATACTTCAAAATGACTATCTACAATTTAGCATAGCGTAAATTATAAGATGATTAATGTCGTGTGTATTACGTTTACATTTTAGTTATCACACTATGTACAGTTTTGGGATGAACACATGACAATGGACAATTGCTTTGAAACATTTGGACGAATGATTTGAAACGTAGATGAGCTAGTCTGTATCGCTTTGCTGGGGTTTTTTCCCATTTTAACTGTCATACCATTTTTCTCTACAACGACAAATCCCATTCGCTCATATAGCCTTTTCGCTGGATTGTCTTCAAATGTCGTGAGTTCAATACAGTCACTCGAATAAAGGGCAAGCAAGCGCTTCAACAGCTTTGTGCCAATTCCCTGGTTCTGCCAAATAGGAGATAGTTGGAGATTAACAATGTAGACGGGTAAAGGTTCCTTTATTACGTTGATGTAACCTGCTCTTCTATCCGCAATAATAACCATAGATATGTTTTCAATTACGAACCCTCTCCGGAACTCATGTGGAACCCAACCACCCCAGTGACGACAGAAAAATTCATACATATTCCGCTTAGTAAGGCGATAACAGTAAGTGTAATCATCTTGTCTGGCCGGCCTAAGTTCGTACTTCATAGTTCATCAATATTTGAAAGCTGGAGAATGTAAATAAGTTTTAAAATAACAGAATTGAAAGTTTGTGCTAAGACTATAAATACGTCTCTTAGGAAATTAAATCGGATTAAGTGAAAGTCTCATGATAGAGATTATCATGGCGATGATTAAAACGAGATTTAGTTTGAAATACCAGAGTCAATAATATAATTCCGGAGTTGTTTCTTTTTATTCCGGATTTATTTTCTTTCTTACGACAATTAATTTCGCATTTGTTTCGTTTTTGTTCCATATTTATTTCATTTTTGTATTCATAGCGTTATATAAAATTAATAATTTTATTATTTTGCGCTCTTGAAATTCTGAGCCACAAACCCTACTATTAGCACTCGTGGTTATGGAGTGCTAATAATCCTAATATTAGAACCTTGACTTTTTCGTAGTGTTAAAAAATGATGTGTATATATCAGCTTATTAATTTTCAAAGGAGACAGCAGCATGAAAATTCGTCCTTTACATGATCGTGTTATCGTAAAGCGATTGGAAGATGAACGTAAAACAGCTTCAGGTATTGTTATTCCTGACAGCGCGGCAGAAAAGCCAGATCAAGGCGAGATTTTAGCAATAGGTAAAGGAAAAGTAGGGGATGATGGAAAAATCCGCCCGTTGGAAGTGAAAGTCGGCGATAAAGTATTATTTGGTAAATATGCTGGGCAATCCGTTAAGGTTCAAGGCGAAGAACTTTTAGTCATGCGCGAAGAAGATATTATGGGTGTGATTGAAGGTTAACTCGTAGTTCGATGACACGCAAAAATAATGTATTGAGAGATTAGGAGAAGAATATGTCAGCAAAAGAAGTGAAGTTTGGTGATTCAGCACGTCATAGAATGGTAGCCGGTGTAAATATTTTAGCCGATGCGGTAAAAGTGACATTAGGACCGAAGGGACGGAATGTTGTTCTGGATCGTTCCTATGGTGCACCCACCATCACTAAGGATGGGGTATCTGTCGCCAAAGAAATTGAATTGAAAGATAAATTTGAAAATATGGGCGCGCAGATGTTAAAAGAAGTGGCGAGCAAAACATCTGATGTGGCCGGTGATGGTACAACCACCGCAACCGTGTTGGCGCAAGCGATCGTAAAAGAAGGCATGAAATATGTAGCGGCTGGTATGAATCCAATGGATCTCAAACGTGGAATCGATAAAGCAGTAACCACAGCGGTCGGTGAATTAAAGAAATTGTCAAAACCATGCACGACAGCAAAGGAAATTGCACAAGTGGGTAGTATTTCTGCAAATTCTGATAATGAAATTGGCAAGATCATTGCGGATGCAATGGACAAAGTGGGTAAGGAAGGCGTAATTACAGTTGAAGATGGATCGGGATTGCAGAATGAGTTGGAAGTTGTTGAAGGTATGCAGTTTGATCGTGGTTATCTGTCGCCTTATTTTGTAAGTAGCGCGGAAAAACAGATTGCACTGTTAGATAATCCATATATTTTGCTGCATGATAAGAAAATTTCTAATATTCGTGATCTATTACCGATATTGGAACAGGTTGCGAAAGCGGGTAAGCCGTTACTGATTATCGCTGAAGATGTTGATGGCGAAGCGCTTGCCACATTGGTTGTGAACAATATAAGGGGTATTCTCAAAACGTGTGCAGTTAAAGCGCCTGGTTTTGGTGATCGTCGTAAAGCGATGCTTGAAGACATCGCAATTTTAACTGGCGGCACGGTTATTGCCGAAGAAGTTGGTTTGACGCTAGAGAAAGCTACATTAAATGATCTTGGTCAAGCCAAACGTATTGAAGTAGGGAAAGAGAATACTACAATTATCGATGGCGCAGGCAATACCGATAATATTGAAGGCCGTGTCAAACAGATCCGTGCACAAATTGAAGAAGCTACAAGTGATTACGACAAAGAAAAACTGCAAGAACGTGTTGCTAAGCTGGCCGGTGGTGTGGCGCTAATTAAAGTTGGTGCTGCTACAGAAGTTGAAATGAAAGAGAAAAAAGCTCGGGTTGAAGATGCATTACATGCAACTCGTGCTGCCGTGGAAGAAGGCGTTATTCCAGGTGGCGGTGTGGCTTTATTACGTGCCATTTCAGCCGTCAAAAACACCAAAGGTGATAATCATGATCAAGACGCCGGCATTAAGATTGTTTTGCGCGCACTTGAAGAGCCTTTGCGTCAAATTGTAACGAATTGTGGTGATGAGCCCTCCGTTGTGGTTAATAAGGTAGCTGAAGGTCAAGGAAATTTTGGCTACAATGCCGCAACCAGCGAATATGGTGACTTGGTAGCAATGGGCGTTCTCGATCCGACTAAAGTAACTCGTTCTGCTTTACAGAATGCAGCTTCTGTTGCAAGCTTGATGTTAACTACTGATGCAATGGTTGCTGAATTGCCTAAGGAAGATGCGCCCGCCGGTGGTGGTATGGGTGGTATGGGCGGCATGGGTGGTATGGGCGGCATGGATATGTAAGGAAAATACTTATTTATACCGCTTTCTGAATTAAACAGACTTCAATTTTATATTGAAGTCTGTTTTTTTATGTCTATCAAGTTAACTAAATAGAGACATTTATCAGGCGTTATATTTTTCTTAAAAAATATTTATTCGTGATAAATTTTTGGATATGGATAAATTAGAAAACTATTCTGCACCTCAAGATCTTCTGAAAGATCGTGTGATTCTTGTCACAGGTGCGGGGCAAGGGCTAGGGCGTGCTGCGGCATTATCTTATGCAAGTCATGGAGCCACGGTTATTTTACATGGCCGTAAAGTAAAGAAATTGGAAAATGTTTACGATGAAATAGAAACTATAGGTAAAGCGCAAGCTCTAATTTATCCGCTTGATTTGGAACGCGCTGAAGAAAAAGATTTTTTTGCTTTGGCACATGCGATTGCGCAGCAACTCGGTCGCCTGGATGGAATTTTGCATAACGCAGCCTATCTGCCTGGTTTAAGTCCATTAGAGCATCAAACGACTGAGCAGTGGCACGCCCTGTTGCAAGTTAATTTGATAGCTCCTTTTGCATTAACAAAGGCATGTTTACCGTTGCTGAAAATCTCTCCTGATGCGAGCATCATTATGACATCGAGCACGCAGGGGCATAACCCATCGGCTTATTGGGGTGGTTTTGCCGTTGCAAAAGCTGGTCTGGAAGCATTAGTCAAGATACAGGCTGATGAATGGAGTCAGACGTCAAATTTGCGCATTAATACCGTTATACCCGGCTTAGTGAATTCACCGCAGCGGGTGATTACACATCCGGGTGAAATAAAACAAAAAATGCGTCAACCAGATGAGTTGATGGCGGTATATTTATACTTGATGGGACTGGACAGCAAGGAAATAAGTGGTCAGACAATCTTGTGTTAATTTATAACGAATCGAGTGATCAGGCTGCGGTTGGCAGGATTAGAAGGTATAATCGATAATAAATAAAATGATATATGCGAAAGTGGCGGAATTGGCAGACGCACCAGATTTAGGTTCTGGCGCCGAGAGGTGTGGGGGTTCGAGTCCCCCCTTTCGCACCAAATTGAGTTAATACATGGTTTACTGTTTACAAGTGTTACTCAATCAATAGCACATTCGTATTCGGGTTATGTTGGAAAAATTTAATCAATCAGGGATTTTTAATGGGATCAAAGGTAGAAAATCTCGGCGCACTAGAACGTCGTTTCGATATTTCAATTTCTCTTGAAAAATTACAGGATGAAATTGATCTTCGCTTAAAGAAGCTAGCAAAGACAACCAAGTTTCATGGTTTCCGTCCTGGAAAAGTTCCGCTTACAATAGTTAAGCAAATGTATGGCGTACAAGTACAGCAGGATGTAATCAATGATGCAATTCACAAAGAATTCACAGATACCGTTAAGGAAAATAATTTAAAAATTGCTGGCTATCCCCGCTTTGAAAATAAATTAGCCAATGAACAGGATGCACTTTACACCGTTAGCGCAACATTTGAAGTTTACCCCGAGATCATATTGGGTGATTTGAGTAATCAGAGTGTCGATCAACTTGATGTGCGAGTTGATGAAGTCGATATTGATAAAACTCTCGACATGATAAGTAAACAGCGCGTGACCTATAAACCGGTTAGTCGCGCGGCAATAAAAGGTGATCGGATTAAGATTGATTATCATGGTGTTATCAATGGAGATGATTTTGCAGGCGGAAAAGCCGATGATGTTCAGCTAATACTTGGAGATGGAAAATTTCTAAAAGATTTTGAGAGTTCCCTAATAGGTATGAAGGTAGGGAATCACAAATCTTTTGATGTTGTTTTTCCTCAGGAATACCATGGTAAAGATGTTGCTGGAAAGACTGTTACATTTGAAGTAAAAATGAATGAACTAGAAATGCCAATATTACCAACTGTGGATGAAGAATTTGCTAAATCGCTTGGTGTTGCCGATGGAGACTTAAAGAAGCTACGCGAAGGGATAAAAAAAGATCTCGAGCGTGAAATCTCTAGGCGCTCAAGATCAAAACTTAAAGAACAGGTTATGAGAGCAATTTTGGAGACTACTCAAATTGAAGCTCCCATTGTTCTGGTTAATCAAGAAATGGAGAGATTATTGCAAGATGCTAAAAATGACCTTGAAGCACGGGGGATAAAAGCAAACGAAATATCTCTTAAATCCGAGTTATTTAAAGAGAAAGCTGAGTATCGCGTCAAATTGGGATTAATTTTAGCGGAGCTTGTCAAAGTGCACTCTATTAAAAATAATCCAGCGCATGTTCGGAGCATAATAGAAGATGCAGCTCAAAGTTATGAGAATCCTGAACAGGTCGTTAAATGGCATTATGCTTCCCCAGAGCGTTTACAGGAAGCTGAATCGTTGGCTCTAGAAGAAAATATTGTCGATTGGGCGCTTGGTCAGGTTAAATTAATCAATAAAACTATTACATTTGATGAGTTGATGGGGATATCTTAAGATGGCACAAATATTTGATAACATCCGTGATATGGAGCCTAGAGACCTCGGGTTAATTCCCATGGTCATAGAAACCAGTGGTAGGGGTGAGCGTGCTTATGATATATATTCACGTTTATTGAAGGAAAGAGTTGTGTTTCTTGTTGGCCCCGTCACTGAAGCAAGTGCAAACTTGGTTGTTGCTCAATTTTTATTTTTAGAATCTGAGAATTCAGAAAAGGATATATTTTTTTATATTAATTCACCAGGAGGCATGGTTTCTGCAGGTTTGGCAGTTTATGATACGATGCAATACATTAAGCCTGATGTTAGCACACTGTGCATTGGCCAAGCTGCAAGCATGGGCGCGCTATTATTGACTGCGGGTGCAAAAGGTAAACGTTATTGCTTGCCAAATTCGAGAGTGATGATTCACCAGCCATTAGGAGGCTTTCAAGGTCAAGCTTCGGATATTGAAATACATGCGCGCGAAATACTTTATCTAAAATCACGCTTAAATGAAATTATGGCTAAACATACAGAGCGACCAGTATCTGATCTTGAGAAAGATACGGATCGTGATAATTTTATGAGCGCAACAGAAGCTGTAAATTATGGTTTGGTAGATGCAGTTCTATCTCGTAGGAATGATGGTACAAATTAAGTAAATATTTATACGCAAGTTTTTTATTACGGGTATTCAAACTCAATTAGTGTAGGATAAAGATATGCCAGACAAAGCTAGTAGCGAGAAACTTCTTTACTGTTCTTTTTGCGGCAAGAGTCAGCATGAGGTAAGAAAACTTATTGCTGGACCCTCGGTATTTATCTGTGATGAATGCATTGATCTTTGCAATGATATAATCCGTGAAGAAATGCAAGGCGATGAAGCAACAAAACTTGTTAAATCAAACTTGCCTGTGCCACGTGAAATTTGCCAAATATTAGATCAGTATGTCATCGGACAAGAATCTGCCAAGAAGATCCTTTCTGTGGCAGTTTATAATCACTATAAGCGTCTAAGAAATATACCAAGATCAGATGAAACTGATGATATTGAGCTATCAAAAAGTAATATTCTGTTGGTAGGTCCCACAGGCTCTGGTAAGACATTACTTGCACAAACTTTGGCTCGACTCTTGGATGTACCTTTTATTATGGCCGATGCTACTGCTTTAACGGAAGCGGGTTATGTTGGTGAAGATGTTGAGAATATCATTCAGAAATTACTCCAAAAATGTAATTACGACGCAGAAAAAGCTCAAAGAGGCATCGTTTATATTGATGAAATTGATAAAATTTCACGTAAATCGGATAACCCATCCATTACACGCGATGTTTCAGGTGAAGGAGTGCAGCAGGCACTCTTAAAGCTAATTGAGGGCACTATTGCCATGGTTCCTCCGCAAGGGGGGAGAAAACATCCTAACCAAGAATTTATTCAAGTGGATACCACTAATATTCTGTTTATTTGTGGCGGTGCATTTGATGGGCTTGATAGAGTAATTAGAGCACGTACTGAAAAAGGTGGGATTGGTTTCGGTGTTGAAGTGAAAAGCCATTCAGGGAAGGATGTAAATAAGGTATTACAGCAAGTAGAGCCAGAAGATCTGGTCAAGTTCGGTTTAATACCGGAGTTTGTGGGACGCCTGCCAGTTGTCGCAACTTTAGAAGAGTTAAATGAAGCTGCATTAATTCAAATATTGACTGAACCAAAGAATGCGCTTGTCAAGCAATATTGGAAAATGTTTAATATGGAAGGGGGGGTTGATCTTGAATTTCGGGAGCCAGCACTTAAAGCAATTGCGAAAAAAGCCTTAACGCGTAAAACGGGTGCCCGCGGTTTACGTTCTATTCTAGAAGAAATATTACTGGATATTATGTACGATCTTCCTTCACTAGAGAATATTACAAAAGTGGTTATTGATTACAATTCCACTAGTGATGACATTAAACCCATTCTAATTTATTCGGATCAACCTAAAGTTGCAAAACGTTCTAAATAGCTGTTATATAAATTAATTATAAGTTTAAGTAAAAAATCATCTTTATGGTAAGTAGGAATAAATATAGTGTTTTTAGACTTGAATTTTGGTTTGCGGCACATATATGTACCATTGATTGTGAACTTTATTTGTGAGTTGATATGATTTCATTACCCGAAGACTCTGAACAATTGACACTGCCGCTCTTGCCATTGCGCGATGTGGTGGTTTTTCCGCATATGGTTATCCCATTATTTGTAGGGAGGCAGAAATCGATCAAGGCACTTGAGCTTGCAATGGAGGCAAATAAAAATATTCTGCTTGTTGCTCAAAAAATAGCCTCGAAAGATGATCCTGTTCCTGAAGATTTATATGAGGTCTGCAGTATCGCTAGTTTATTGCAGATGCTGAAACTACCGGACGGAACTGTCAAGGTACTAGTGGAAGGCAATCACCGCGCACGTATTTTAGAATTCATCGATTCTGGAACTCATTTTACTGGCAGGGCATCGCAAATCTTATTACCTGACGCCACAGATAATTCCGAAGCCGAAGCAATGCGGCGTGCCATTCTGGCTCAGTTTGATCAATATGTGAAACTTAATAAAAAAATCCCGCCAGAGATAATTACTTCTCTGAGTAGTATCGATGAAGCAGGACGTTTAGCCGATACAATCGCAGCTTACCTACCATTAAAACTTGAACAAAAACAAGAGATATTGGAAATTTTTGATGTAACCAAGCGCTTAGAGCATTTGTTGGGATTGCTGGAGACGGAGCTCGACATTTTACAAGTCGAGAAACGTATTCGCGGTAGGGTAAAGCGGCAAATGGAAAAAAGCCAGCGTGATTATTATCTTAATGAGCAGGTAAAAGCCATTCAAAAGGAACTGGGTGAAGGTGAAGATGGCGCAGATATTGAAGAAATTGAGAAAAAAATCAAGTCTGCTCAAATGCCTAAAGATGCGCTGGTAAAAGCTGAATCAGAATTAAAGAAACTTCGTTTGATGTCTCCTATGTCAGCTGAAGCTACTGTTGTTCGAAATTATATTGATTCGCTGGTTGCCTTGCCATGGAAAAAGAAGAGCAAAATTAATAGTGACTTAAAATCAGCGGAAGCTGTCCTTGAGAAAGATCATTATGGCCTTGAGAAAGTAAAAGAGCGAATCGTCGAGTATCTGGCTGTACAACAGCGTGTGAGTAAAATGAAAGCGCCGATTCTTTGTTTGGTGGGCCCTCCAGGTGTTGGTAAAACCTCTCTTGGTCAATCAATTGCTCATGCAACGAATAGAAAATTTGTGCGAATGTCTCTGGGCGGCGTGCGCGATGAGGCTGAAATTCGTGGTCATCGGCGGACTTATATTGGATCCATGCCGGGTAAGATTTTACATAATATGAGTAAAGTGGGCGTTAAGAATCCATTATTTTTACTTGACGAGATTGATAAGATGGGTATGGATTTTCGTGGAGATCCATCTTCGGCTTTACTGGAGGTTCTTGATCCAGAGCAAAATAATACATTTGTGGATCATTACATTGAAGTTGAATATGATTTATCAGATGTCATGTTTGTGGCGACAGCAAATACTTTAAATATTCCTCCAGCATTGCTGGATCGTATGGAAGTAATTCAATTATCTGGATATACGGAGGATGAGAAATTAAATATTGCTATGCAATATTTATTGACTAAACAAATGCAGAATCATGGTGTTAAAGAAAGTGAATTGATGGTTTCCGATTCTGCATTGCGGGATATTGCGCGCTATTACACGAGAGAAGCTGGTGTGCGTGCAATGGAGCGGGAAATTTCAAAAATTTGCCGGAAAGCTGTAAAAGCACTATTACTTAAGAAAGCAAAACGTAAAATTTCTGTGACATCACGTAATCTGGATAAATTCCTTGGAGTTAGGCGCTATACTTATGGCGTTGCAGAAGAAAAAAATCAAATTGGACAAGTAACCGGATTGGCTTGGACAGAAGTAGGGGGCGAATTATTGACCATAGAAGCTGCGGTATTGCCAGGAAAAGGAAAAACCATTACAACGGGTAAGCTGGGAGAGGTGATGCAGGAGTCTATCCAGGCGGCTCTTTCTGTAGTTCGAGCACGAGCTCATTTGTTGGGCATATCCGAGGATTTTTATCAAAAGAATGATATTCACATACATCTGCCAGAAGGTGCAACGCCGAAAGATGGCCCTAGTGCGGGGATTGGTATTTGCGTTGCAATGATATCGGTTTTAACAAATATTGCAGTGCGTGCTGATATAGCTATGACAGGTGAAATTACTTTAAGAGGTGAGGTACTGCCGATCGGCGGACTAAAGGAAAAATTGCTGGCAGCGCATCGGGGTGGTATAAAAGCGGTAATTATTCCTGACAAGAATGTGAAGGATCTAACCGAAATTCCTTCAAATATAAAAAATAATTTGACTATTTACCCTGTTAAGTGGATAGATCAAGTGATTGATTTAGCATTGGAGCATAAGCCAGAGCTGCACTCTACTCCGATTGTGCAACCAGCTTTATCATCAAATAACGAAGAAAATTTAATAGAATCTGTCATTAAGCATTAAAATCAGAGCCTAAACTCTGCAAGAAGCGGGATATGGTCTGACAATCGGTGCCATGGCTGACCATGCAGACGATTGCAGTCGATAATATCGAGCCCTCGATAATAGATGCGGTCCATTGACAATACCGGCATCCAGGCTGGGAATGTGCGTGCGTATGCTCCACGGGTAATTTTAAATACTTCTTTAACACCCAGGTCACGATGCAAATAGTGTTCGGCCTGTTCACGCCAATCATTAAAGTCGCCTGCAATAATTAACGGTTCACTGGCTGATACATGCGTGCTGATTCGCTTGACTAATGCTGAAAGTTGACGCTTCCTTTCGCGTCCAAATAACCCGAAATGAATGCAAATGATGTGAATTTTCTGATCGGTTTCAGGAATGTGGATAACTCCATGCAACAGGCTTCTACTGGCCGATCGTAACATTGAAACATTAATATTATCCCATTCAATAATAGGATATTTACTTAGTATTGCATTCCCATGATGCCCGGAATTATAAATGGCATTTTTACCATAAGCATAGTGATGCCAAACTTGATCGGCAAGAAATTCAAACTGCTGAGTATTGGGCCAATTATCAAATCGCTGATTAGATATTCTACGTTCACCATGTACTTCCTGTAGAAAAACGATATCAGCATCAATATGACGTAGGGAATTCTTTATTTCATGTAGGATGAAACGCAAATTCGTTGCACTGAATCCTTTGTGAATATTATAGGTTAAAACTTTTAGTGATATATCACTCATACGATTCCTGAATTTTTAGGCTTTTCATGAGTCGAAAATAGCTCGGCATAATCGATTACATGAGCTATCAATGACTATCGAGTTACTTCAACTACTATTGCTGCTTATAATAGCAAATGGTGCGCCAATATTGACGCGAATACTACTCAATAATCAGTGGAATGCCGCAATTGATTTTGGTGCCAAAATGGCAGATGGTAACCCGGTATTGGGTGCCTCAAAAACTTGGCGAGGTATTCTTGCTACGCTGCTGATAACATCTATTGTTGCGTTGATATTTGGCTACACTGCGGAAGTAGGCATTCTAATTGCTATGGGTACAATTTCAGGGGATTTATTCTCCAGTTTCGTCAAGCGTCGATTGGGAATGGTACCAAGCAGCAAAGCGCCGTTACTTGATCAAATCCCGGAATCGCTTATTCCTGCGCTGATGATGATGCAGATTTTTGACCTCTCGTTACTAGGTATTCTATTTTTAGTTTTTGCGTTTACAGTCATTGACATGATTATGACGTACTTTCTTTATCACTGGAGAGTACTCAGGAAGTCCTGCTGATTAATAGTAAGCTATTGTATGGATAATGCTAAAGAACAGATAGTCAATCTGCCTAATTTGATCAGCGTAATCCGGATACTATTGGCGCCGGTAATGTTTTATTTTGCATTCAAACAGCAATCCTACTGGTTCTTTGGCGTATTGCTACTTGCAATATTTACTGATGTGCTTGATGGATTACTGGCCAGGACATTAAATCAAGCAACCACATTAGGATCGCGCCTTGATAGCTGGGGTGATTTTATTATTTATTCAACAATGGCGATATGCGCCTGGATATTATGGCCGGATATCATGCTGCGAGAGCGGTTTTACTTCATTACCATTGTTCTTAGTTTTACTTTGCCTGTGCTGGTCGGTCTTATCAAGTTTCATACAATAATCAGCTACCATACATGGAGTGTAAAGCTTGCTGTAGCTATAACTACTATTAGCTATATCTTACTTTTCGCTGAAATATTAGACTGGCCCTTTAGAATAGCTACCTTGTTTTGCATATATGCAGCCATAGAAGAAATCGCCATCACATTACTGATTCGCCGTCAACGCGTGAATGTTAAAACAGTTTGGCAGATATTAAGAAATAATCACAACACCCATAACAGTATGTAATTATTTCTCATATCCTTAAATTATTATTCTCAATAACCTATTTTTGAATGGTGCCCCTGATTGTCATTAGCTTTGACGGAAATGTTTCTTGCTTGTGAAATGATTGTCCGGGAGCGGATGTGGGGGATTGAATGACCTGGAAAATATTCTGTTTTCCAGGTCGTTATCCGATTTAAGTGCTTTCCCTATAGCGATTATCGATGTCAGCACAATAAAAAGAACCGCTACCTTTAGTAGCCATTGAATCATGTGTCTATTGTTCATTAAATTACAATTAAGAAAATAATATCTTTCGATTCATCTTACAAAATTTTGTTTCCATTTTGCAAAATTTTTTGTTCTTAATCTGACTGAGTGATATCTTGGGGTGGCTGATGGGACTCGAACCCACGACAACCGGAATCACAATCCGGGACTCTACCAGCTGAGCTACAGCCACCATAGAAAGACAAGCTGTGGTTATTCTGCGCAAACAGACAAATTAAAACCACATAGTGAAGAAATATTTATGGCGTGCCCGACAGGAATCGAACCTGTAACCCCCAGCTTAGAAGGCTGGTGCTCTATCCGATTGAGCTACGGGCACCAAGTCGGGTTGCTCTAAATATCAGGGTTTAATTGGTCGGGGTGGAGAGATTTGAACTCCCGACATCCTGGTCCCAAACCAGGCGCGCTACCAGGCTACGCTACACCCCGGAAAAGGCGACACTATACCTTCTTAGGCTGGAAACGTCAATTTCTCGTCAATGATAAAATGAACCGAATCAGTAAAAATTTAATCCTCGATTAATCCGATGCGCATACATACAATATCGTTTTTCCTTTTAGTATTTTTTCATCATGACGGATATCTCATCGCACGCCTTTGATCAGGCTGTTCTCAGTTGTCGGCAATGTCCGCGTTTGTCCGGTTTCTTGCAAACTGTGAAGAATCAGCATCCGGATTATCATGCGCGTCCGGTGATTGCGTTTGGCGCAGCCATGCCGAAGCTTCTAATTGTGGGATTGGCACCTGGTATGCATGGCGCGAACCGTACCGGACGGCCTTTCACCGGAGATTTCGCGGGGATCTTGTTGTATCAGACCTTGCATCGATTCGGCTTCGCTACCCGGAATGACTCGATTTCAGCGGACGACGGATTACGATTGATGGGTTGTCGTATTACCAATGCGGTGAAGTGTCTGCCACCGGAAAATAAGCCGATCCCGCAGGAAATCAAGCAATGTAATCAATATCTGTCGGTTGAAATCAATCAGTTTATGAAAGGTGGCGGCATTGCTGTGCTGGCGCTGGGGACGGTAGCGCATCAAGCCGTTTTGATGAGCTTGCAGCTAAAAGCGAAAGACTATCCGTTTGCGCACGGTGCGGTACACGCAGTGCCGTCATCGTCGGGCAATGGCTTGCGACTTTATGACAGTTATCATTGCAGCCGCTACAATACACAGACCAAACGCTTGACTGCAGAGATGTTTGCACAGGTGTTTGTACAAATTATTACCGATATCAAACTATGATCCGATCATTCACCAGGAGAATTTTATGCCTTATGTCAATATCCGTGTTGCCGGTACATTAACCCGCGAGCAGAAACAACAGATTGCCACTGAATTAACCGATACACTGGAGCGCGTCGCGAATAAACCGAAATCCTACACTTACATTAGTTTTGACGAACTTCCTGATGAAAATTGGGCCGTGGCAGGAAAATTATTAGGCGGCGAGGATTAAACAGTTTGTCGAACAGCAGTTTTGACGCCAAGGAATTTTGTAGCAACCTACCCTTGCAACCGGGGGTTTATCGTATGATCAACGCTAAAGGTGAAGTGATCTACGTCGGCAAAGCGGTCAGTCTTAAAAAGCGCGTCGCTTCATATTTTCAGAAAAGTAATCTGGCACCCCGAACCCAGTTGATGGTTGCGCAGATAACCGGAATCGAAACCACCGTGACACGTTCCGAGGCCGAGGCCTTGCTGCTGGAAAACAATCTGATCAAAAGCCTGAAGCCGCGCTATAACATCCTGTTCCGCGATGATAAATCCTATCCCTATGTGATTTTGAGCGGACATGAGTTCCCACGCTTGGGGTTTTATCGTGGTGCACTGGATAAAACGCATCAGTATTTTGGACCCTATCCCAATGCGGGCATTGTGCGCGAGAGTATTCAATTGCTGCAAAAAATCTTCCGGCTGCGCACCTGTGAAGATAGCGTTTTCAGTAATCGCACGCGCCCGTGCTTGTTGTATCAGATCAAGCGTTGCAGTGGCCCTTGCATCAGCCGGATCAGCCGACAGGAATATCAAACGGATGTCAAGAATGCCGAGATGTTTCTGCAAGGCAAGCAAACCGAAGTGATGGAAATGATCAATGTCAAGATGCAACAGGCTTCCGAACGATTGGAATATGAACAAGCGGCGGCACTGCGCGATCAAATTCAGGCATTGCGCCGAATTCGCGAGAAACAGTTTGTCGATAGCGGAAAAGCGCTCGATGCCGATGTGGTGGTTTGCGTGGTATCGCCGGATGGCAGCGGAAAGGTGTGCGTCAATCTGGCGATGATTCGGGGAGGGCGTCATTTGGGGGATAAAAGTTTTTTTCCGCAAAATGCAGATGATTACAGTGCAGAAAACGTGGTTGAGGCATTCCTGGCGCAGCACTATCTGAATCGTAGCGTACCTCCATTGATTATTGTGGGGGAAAAAATAGAACGCGAAGCGTTGCAGATATTATTAACAGAACAGTGCGGCCATAAAATTACCCTGCAACTCAATCCGGTCGGTGAGAAGCGCGTTTGGCTTGATATGGCCACTGAGAATGCCCACCTGGCTTTAAAACAAATGATGAGTCGTCACGCCAGCCAGGAAAAGCGCTTGCTGGCGTTGCAGCAGGAATTGCAGATGCCCGGTTTGCAACGCATTGAGTGCTTTGACATCAGCCATACCTTGGGTGAAGCGACCGTGGCATCGTGCGTGGTATACGACAATTTCGCCATGCGCAATAACGAATATCGCCGCTATAACATTGAAGGCATAACACCGGGTGATGATTATGCCGCAATGCGGGAAGCACTATCCCGTCGCTATCAGAAAGTAATCAGCGGCGAAGGTCAATTGCCGGATCTGATCCTGATCGATGGGGGTAAAGGGCAGGTGAGCGCCGCGCAGGAAGCATTGCAGGAATTGGGCATCAACGATGCCAGCTTATTGGGCGTAGCTAAAGGCGAACAGCGCAAGCCCGGATTGGAACAATTGATTTCTCCGTTATTCGAAAAGCCGTTACAATTACCCAGTGAGCATGCAGCATTGCACTTAATCCAACAAATCCGTGATGAAGCGCACCGTTTTGCGATTCAGGGGCATCGTGGCCGGCGCGGCAAAGCCAGAACCAGTTCCAGTTTGGAGAATATTGAGGGCGTCGGCGCCAAACGACGGCAGCATTTGCTGGGGCGATTTGGCGGATTGAAGGGGGTATTGACTGCAAGCATTGAGGAGTTACAGCAAACCGAGGGAATCAGCCGCAAATTAGCGGAAAAGATCTATCGGGATTTGCATTGACGCCATTACCATTTATTTTTAAGTAGCATTCCATGCCTTTTAACCTGCCAAATTTATTAACCTGGTTACGCATCCTGGCGATCCCGTTATTTGTGGGTATTTTTTATTTGCCCCACGCCTGGTTATCGCCAGCCAATCAGAATCTTGTCGCTACGCTGATTTTTGCTGGCGCAGCCATTACCGACTGGCTGGATGGCTACCTGGCGCGCGTACTCAACCAAACTTCCGCATTCGGTGCATTCCTGGATCCCGTGGCTGACAAACTAATGGTGTGCGCCGCATTGATTGTGCTGGTTTATCTGGGTCGGTTGGATGCGCCCATCGCGTTAGTCATTATCGGACGGGAAATTACCGTTTCCGCCCTGCGCGAATGGATGGCGCAGATCGGTCAATCCAAAAGTGTCGCGGTATCGTTTCTGGGGAAAATCAAGACGACATCACAAATGATCGCTATCCCGTTGTTGCTATACCATGAAAATGTCGGCGAATATTTCAATGCGCAGCAAATCGGTACCTGGTTGATCTATATTGCCGCAGTGTTAACGCTGTGGTCGATGTTTTATTATTTAAAGGCCGCATTGCCGCAAGCGTTGAAGAGTGACCAAGGAAATTTCGATGGACATTGATTCAACCCGGGCGATGATGCATGAAAATATGGATTGATGCCGATGCCTGTCCGGCTGCCATCAAGGAAATTTTGTTCAGAGCGGCCGAGAGGACGCGGCGGCAGTTAATATTGATCGCTAATCACCCCGTGTATATCCCTCCCTCGCCGTTCATCCGCATGCAACAGGTCGAATCCGGGTTTGATGTGGCGGATAATGAAATCGTCAAGGGGCTCGAAAGCGGCGATCTGGTGATTACCAGCGATATTCCTCTAGCCGCGGAAGTCATCAAAAAAGATGGCTTGGTGCTGACCCCGCGGGGTGAACTGTATACCCGGGAAAATATCGGCGCGCGGTTAAGCATGCGCGATTTCATGGAAGCGTTGCGCAATAGCGGCGTTGATACGGGCGGCCAGTCCGCCTTGAGTCAGAATGACCGTAAATATTTTGCCAATCAATTGGATAAACTGTTGGTGCAGTGCTAGCACCCGGTCTTGCTGGCCACGGATAATAACGCACGCTGATATTGCAATCTTTTCCCCTATCGCAAGTTGCTCTTGTGTCAATCGTTAGCTTCTCCGCGTATCGTGTTTGTTGTGTATGAGACAACTTTTTTTAACCTCCTGATCGGATTCATTCTTAATCCGGAAATGGCGGCCGATTATTTTCTTTGGGTTAAAAAGATTAAAAAATTTGCAGCAGGAAAATAATTTGTGGTGTACTATCGGTGCTGTAGTGTTTGTCATTAAACACTAGATATTGTGGTTTTTTGAGAATACTACTATTTCATTGAATCCATGGAAATTTGTATTTTCTTTGATGAATATTCAGCCAGGAGGAATCGTCAATGCAACTTGCGACAGAACATACCAACCTCAAATCTGTATCCGGAACTTCAAGTTTTATCGATATGCCGACCCAAAATTCCCGTTTTCCCCAGCATAGAGTCATTCGCCGCAATGGTGCGGTGGTTACGTTTGAGCCCGGCAAGATCTCGGTCGCTTTGACGAAAGCATTCATTGCTGTTGATGGTGGTCAGGGTGCTGCATCGGTCAGGGTGCGTGAGGTCGTGGCCAACTTAACTCAGGATGTGGTGAACGCCTTGCTGCGCCGACAACCCGATAGCGGTACTTTTCATATCGAAGATATCCAGGATCAGGTGGAATTGGCTTTGATGCGCTCCGGCGAACACGATGTGGCACGCGCTTATGTGCTGTATCGTGAAGAACGCACGCGGGAAAGGGCCAAGCTGAAGCAAAAATCGACCGCAGAGACGGCGGCGGAAGTTCTGTATGTTATGGATAACGGGCAAAGAGTGCCGCTGGACGTGGCCAAATTGTCCGCATTGATCGAAACTTCCTGCGAAGGATTGAAAAATGCCGTCGATCCTGCATTGATTCTGAAAGCCACATTGAAGGATTTGTACGACGGCGTACCTATCGATGAAGTCAGAAAATCCCTGATCTTGTCGGCGCGCGTGTTGATTGAAAAGGATCCCGCCTACAGCTATGTCACGGCACGTTTGCTGCTGGACAATGTGCGTCATGAAGTGCTGGGTGCGGAGGTTTCGCAACAAGCGATGAAGTCGCACTATCAAGAGTATTTTCCGGCCTTCATCAAACGCGGCATAGAGGCCGATCTGCTGGATCAACGCCTGGCGCAATTTGATTTGGCGCGCTTGAGCGAAGCGCTGGATGCGGATCGTGACCTGCAATTTGATTATCTGGGATTGCAAACCTTGTACGACCGCTATTTTCTGCATATCAAAGAACAGCGTATCGAATTGCCGCAAGCGTTTTTTATGCGCGTGGCGATGGGACTGGCGTTGAATGAGATCGATCGGGAAGCACGCGCCATCGAATTCTATCAAGTATTGTCGAGTTTTGATTTCATGAGTTCAACGCCGACATTGTTCAATTCCGGCACTTGCCGTTCGCAATTGTCATCGTGCTACCTGACCACGGTTCCGGACGATCTGGATGGCATTTATGAATCCATCAAGGAAAATGCGCTGCTGGCCAAGTATGCCGGTGGGTTGGGCAATGACTGGACAGCGGTGCGCGCCATGGGCGCGCGTATCAAAGGCACCAATGGTAAATCGCAGGGCGTGGTGCCGTTTCTGAAAGTGGTGTCCGATACCGCGGTAGCGGTCAATCAAGGCGGCAAACGCAAAGGCGCGGTTTGTGCCTATCTGGAATGCTGGCATCTGGATATCGAGGAATTTCTCGAGCTGCGTAAAAATACCGGTGACGATCGCCGCCGCACGCACGACATGAATACCGCCACCTGGATTCCCGATCTATTTATGAAGCGTGTCATGGAGGGCGGGGATTGGACATTATTCTCACCTTCGGATGCTCCGGATTTACATGAAAAATTCGGCCAGCAATTTGAACAAGCGTATTTAGGCTACGAAGCCAGGATTGAACGCGGCGAGCTGGAGTTGTACAAAAAAATTCCGGCAGTGCAATTGTGGCGCAAAATGCTGAGCATGTTGTTTGAAACCGGCCACCCGTGGATCACGTTCAAGGATCCTTGCAATATCCGTTCACCGCAGAACCATATCGGCGTGGTGCACAGTTCCAATCTGTGCACGGAAATCACTTTGAACACTAACGATAAGGAAATCGCCGTGTGCAATCTGGGTTCGGTCAATCTGGTCGCGCATTTGAAGGATGGGGCGTTGGATCTGGACAAGCTCAAACGCACCATTCATGTGGCCATGCGCATGCTGGATAATGTCATCGACATCAATTTTTACGCCGTGGCGAAAGCGCGCAATGCCAACTTGAAGCACCGTCCGGTGGGATTGGGCATCATGGGGTTCCAGGATTGTCTGCATCAACTGGGTATTCCCTACGGTTCGCCAGCAGCGGTGGAATTTGCCGACCGTTCGATGGAGGCCGTGGCTTATCAGGCCTACTGGGCATCGACCGAACTGGCGCAAGAGCGCGGTTGTTATAGCAGTTATCAAGGCAGCCTGTGGGATCGCGGCATTCTGCCGCACGATACGCTGACGGTGTTGCAGCAGGAGCGCGGCGGCTATGTCGAAGCGGATCTCTCCGCGACGCTGGATTGGGAAGCGTTGCGGCAGCGCATCAAATTGCATGGCATGCGCAATTCCAACTGCCTGGCGATCGCGCCGACTGCGACGATATCGAATATTGTGGGGGTATCCGCGAGCATCGAGCCGACTTATCAAAACTTGTACGTCAAATCGAATCTGTCCGGGGAATTCACGATTACCAATCGGTCGCTGGTCAACGATCTGAAGAGGCTCAATCTGTGGGATGAAGTCATGATCTCCGACTTGAAATATTTTGACGGCGCGATCAGCAAAATCGACCGCATCCCGGAAAATATTCGCACCCTGTACGCCACTGCATTTGAGATGGACCCGCTGTGGCTGATCGAAGCGGGCGCGCGGCGGCAGAAATGGATCGACCAATCGCAATCGCTGAATATTTATATGGGGGGCGTGTCCGGCAAGAAACTGGATGAAACCTATAAACTGGCATGGTTGCGCGGTCTGAAAACCACCTATTATCTACGCTCGATGGGCGCCACCGCGGCGGAAAAATCGACCGTGCGCGCAGGATCGTTGAATGCCGTGCCTGCCGATGGCGGAGTCGTTAAGGCGGCGGTGGAAGTATCCACGGTTGAAATCAAATATTGCGCGATCGATGACGAAAGCTGCGAATCCTGCCAATAATCCCAATATAAGGAGTTTACGATGCTGACATTTGAAGACGAATCACCTAAGGAAAAGCCATCAATCCCGGGTTTGGATGCACCGCTGCAAGGACTGTTTAAGGAATCCCACACTGCCGCGGATGAGCCAGCTGTTGCGGGCAGCGCCAACCGCCGTATTGCGGTGGAAGATAAGCAAATCATCAATTGCAATGCGGACGTGAATCAATTGGTGCCGTTCAAATACAAATGGGCCTGGGATAAATACCTCGGCGCCTGTGCGAACCATTGGATGCCGCAGGAAATCAGCATGAGCCGCGATATTGCATTGTGGAGGGATCCGAACGGTTTGACCGAAGATGAGCGCCGCCTGGTCAAGCGTAACCTGGGTTTCTTTGTCACGGCGGATTCATTGGCGGCGAACAACATTGTGCTGGGCACGTACCGTCACATCACCAATCCGGAATGTCGCCAGTATTTGCTGCGCCAGGCGTTCGAAGAAGCCATTCATACCCATGCGTATCAATATATCGTTGAGTCACTCGGCTTGGACGAAGGGGAAATCTTCAACGCCTATCACGAAGTATCCTCGATTCGCGACAAAGACGAATTTCTGATTCCGTTTATCGACACGCTAACGAATCCGCACTTCAAGACCGGTACGTTGGAGACCGATCAGCAACTGCTCAGAAGCCTGATCGTGTTTGCCTGCATTATGGAAGGTCTGTTCTTCTACGTTGGATTCACGCAGATTCTGGCGCTCGGGCGGCAAAATAAAATGACCGGTTCAGCTGAGCAATATCAATACATTTTGCGTGATGAATCGATGCACTGCAATTTCGGTATCGACGTGATCAACCAGATCAAAATGGAAAATCCGCAGTTGTGGACCAAGGCATTCCGTGAAGAAATCGCCGCATTGATGCAAAAAGCTGTGGCGCTGGAATACCGCTACGCCGAAGACACCATGCCGCGCGGCGTATTGGGCATGAACGCGCCGATGTTCAAGGAATATCTGCGCTACATCGCCAATCGCCGCTGCCAGCAGATCGGCCTGGACACGCTGTACCCGAATGCCAATAATCCATTCCCGTGGATGTCGGAAATGATGGATCTCAAGAAAGAAAAGAATTTCTTTGAAACGAGGGTGACCGAGTATCAAACAGGTGGGGCGCTGAGTTGGGATTGAGGGTTGCTGAAGCCGATGCAATCAGTTTATGCGATATTTTTTGTCACAGATATTACGTTGGGCTAGAAGAGTAAATGAATAGCGATTACAAAATTGGAGGATTACAACATGGCTAGATGCACAGCACCAGTAAATGGGCATCGCACAGCGAGCGGGAAAGCGGCCTGCCCCGTATGTAGTAGCCGCTCTCGCGGCTACGGGTCATACTCGTCCTACTCCGCACCCTACTCCTCGTCTGGGAGCAGCTGGGGCGGTCGGAGCAGCGTCGGTGGGGCCGGCACAAGCAGCGTAAGGCCGCGCTGGTCGCGAGCAGGTTCGTCCGTGGTGTACACGTCTACCGAGGTGCGGACGCTCACGCCGGTCCGCGAAAACGTCGAGAAGCGAGCATCCGTGCCAGGCCTTCGAGATGTTTTTCTTTGCCACGCGTGGGATGACCGGAAAGGGGCCGCCCAGGAGCTGCACGATCTGCTCGAGTCGCGCAGTGTCTCGGTTTGGTTCAGCGAGAAAGACGTCCTCCTCGGTGCGACTTTGCTTCGCGAAATCGATAAAGGATTGGCGAGGTCGCGAGTCGGGATCGTGCTGGTAACCCCTGCGCTGCTGCGCCGCCTCGAAGGTGAAGGCATCGCCGACAAGGAGCTTTCGGCGCTCTTGGCGCGTGATCTGCTCGTTCCAATCGTCCATGGCACGACGTATGAAGCTCTACGCGAAGTCAGCCCCTTGCTCGGCTCGCGAAGTGGCCTGAGCACAGCAGAAGAGCCGATGGCAAACATTGCGGCCAAGCTCGCGGAGCTGGTCACCTTTAGCCCTGAGGCCCAATCCATCATTCCACCGGGCTTGCCGCGACAAACCGCGCCAGGTTGATAAATACAGCTCGTAGATTGGGGGAGGCATGAACCCCAACATCAACAAGCCGCCAATCGTTGGGCTTCATTTCATTCAACCCAACCTACTACGGGGGTTGCCATTGAAGATGATGCGGTACTCGGCGGCAGTATGGGGGTTTTATATTCCGCTCATAATGTTGGGTGCAATCGCGAGGCGACTTGTAATCGGATAAAACGTTTAGCAGTCGTGTCAACTCGGACAAGAAACGTCATATATGTAATGAATGAAACGCTAAACCGGAATCTTATGAGAATACTAAATTATTCGTCACACCGGCAAAAGCCGGTGTCCAGTTCATTGACTTTTCTGGATTCCGGCCTGCGCCGGAATGACGAATTCAGTGTAATTCAGCAACTCGTTGGTAAACCAATACCTCAATTTATCCAATTTGATGAGGTAAAAACCCATGCAAGCCCTTGAAGAACGCGACACCATGGAGCCGGTGCAAGTACCCGCCGAAGCGCTGTGGGGTGCGCAAACGCAGCACTCGTTGCAGAATTTCAAGAAATAAAGCTTTACAGAGGTCTGAATTCTTATATTTTTGTTAAAATACTTATTTTAGGCTTATAATAAGTGTGAATGACATTGACTGGAAACCCAAAGCGCTTAAGCAGGTTGAGAAAATCAAGGCTGCCGCCGTGCGCAAAAGAATTTTTACTGAAGTTCAGTCGCTGGCTGATTTTCCGGATTGCCAGGGTGTCAAAAAACTCACCAATCATGCGTATAGCTACCGGCTGCGGGTTGGTGACTACCGGGTATTTTTCGAGTTTGACGGTAGCGTGCATGTTATTGATATTGAGGAGGTAAAAAAACGCGATGAGCGCACTTATTAATTACCAGACCATCCTGGATAGCAACGGAAAACCGGCTTTTGTCGTCGTGCCTTATGCCGAGTTTGTCAAACTTCCCGGCGTAGTACGCCCGGGCATGATTCCCAACGAGGTTATTGGTAAACGCATCATAAATGAAGTCAGTATGCTCGTCGCCTGGCGCGAATACCTGATGCTGACGCAAGAGGAAATGGCTAAACGCATGGGGATTACGCAAGCCGGTTACGCACAGATCGAAGCTGCCAAACGTCCGCGTAAGGCAACACTTGAGAAAGCCGCAGCGGCTATGGGCATTACCTTGGATCAACTCGCGTACTGAAGGGCGAGTTTGGGGCTAAACAAAATCGCAATCCCGGTTAACCAATCTCTTAACAGGCCGTTGAAAAACGTTTTCGAGGCAGCCGATGCAATGCAAAAACAGGCTAAAATGCGCAGTTTATGCTTAATAAATGAGCATTTTGAGCCTGTTTTTAACGCCGCAGCAGCAACGCAGGTAGTTTTTCAACGGCCTGTTAATTTATCCCATTTAGTGAGGTGAATACCCATGCAAACCCGTGAAGAACGCGACACCATGGGCGTGGTAGAAGTCCCCGCCGCAGCATTGTGGGGTGCACAAACGCAGCGCTCGTTGCAGAATTTCAAGATTTCCGGTGAGCACATGCCGCTGGCGCTGATTCATGCGCTGGCCAGGGTCAAGCGCGCCGCCGCCAAAGTCAATCACGATCTGGGGTTGCTGAGCGCCGCCAGTGCTGCGGCGATCATTGAGGCTGCCGATGAAGTGACCGGCGGTCATTTCGACGATCAGTTTCCGTTGGTGGTGTGGCAAACCGGTTCCGGCACGCAGAGCAACATGAACGTCAACGAAGTGCTCGCGAACCGCGCGTCGGAAATTCTCGGCGGCGGGCGCGGCACCAACCGGATCGTGCATCCGAATGACGATGTTAATAAAGGCCAATCGTCGAATGATGTATTTCCGACCGCGATGCACGTCGCCGCGGTACAGGAAATGCAGCAGCGGCTGATTCCCGCCATTCAGCAATTGCGCGGTACGTTGGCGGCCAAGTCCGACGCATTCGATGGTATCGTCAAAATCGGCCGCACGCATTTGCAGGATGCCACGCCGTTGACGCTGGGGCAGGAATTTACCGGTTACGTGGCGCAACTGGATCATGGCCTGCGCCATGTCCAAGCGGCTATACCGCATGTGTGCGAGCTGGCATTGGGCGGCACGGCGGTCGGCACCGGCTTGAATGCGCATCCGGAGTTTGCCGTGCGCGTAGCGGCGGAATTGTCGCGTTTGACCGGCTTGCCGTTTGTCACCGCACCGAATAAATTCGAGGCGCTGGCGAGCAACGATGCGTTGGTGCACGCGCATGGCGCATTGAAGACGCTGGCCGCTTCAATGATGAAAATCGCCAACGATATCCGCTGGCTGGCATCCGGGCCGCGCTGCGGCATTGGTGAATTGCGCATTCCTGAAAATGAGCCGGGTAGTTCCATCATGCCGGGCAAAGTCAACCCGACACAATCGGAAGCGATGACCATGGTGTGTTGCCAGGTGATGGGGAATGATGTCGCGGTCAACATGGGCGGCGCGCTGGGTAATTTCGAGTTGAATGTGATGAAACCGCTGATCATTCATAATTTCCTGCAAAGCGTGCGCTTGCTGGCGGATGCCATGGCCAGTTTCAATGATCATTGCGCGGTGGGTATCGAAGCCAACCGGGAACGCATCGATACCCTGATGCACAATTCGCTGATGCTGGTGACCGCTCTGAATCCGCATATCGGTTACGACAAGGCCGCCGAGATTGCCAAAAAAGCGCATCGTGAAGGTACAACCTTGAAGGCTGCGGCAATTGCGACCGGTTATGTGACGGCGGAACAGTTCGATGCCTGGGTGGTGCCGGAAACCATGACAGGAAAATAAACATGCTGCATTCTCCCTTTATCGGTTGCGACGATGGCATTACCTGCTGATCATTCCCATCCAGCCACGCGGCGTGAACGCTTTGCATGGTGCATGTACGATTTCGCCAATTCCGGCTATACCACGGTTATTCTGACGGCCATTTTCAATGCCTACTTTGTCGGCGTCATCGCTGCAGAACACGGCAGTGGAAATGCCACGCTGCTGTGGTCGATCACCATGGCGGCTGCCAATGCGCTGGTGTTGCTGAGTGCGCCGGTCGTGGGGGCGATTGCGGATTGTTCCGGCGCAAAGAAGCGCTTCCTGACGGTAACGACCGTCGGTTGTGTGTTGTTTACTGCGCTGTTGTATTTTGCCGGGCCGGGCGATATCGCCTTGGCCGTGATACTGGTGATTATGGCGACATTCATGTTTGCCAGCGGTGAGAATCTGATTGCGGCATTTTTACCGGAAATCAGTACCCCGCAAACCATGGGACGGCTTTCCGGGTATGGCTGGGCGCTGGGCTACTTCGGCGGTTTGCTGACGCTGGCGCTGTGTTTGATTTATGTGACGCATGCGGAAAAGCAGGGGCTGGAGGCTGCGCACTATGTTCCCGTCACCAACTTAATCGTTGCAGCATTATTTGGCGTTGCGGCATTGCCAACATTGCTTTGGCTGCGCGAGCGCGTGGATGTAACCGAGTCTTTTGACAGCAAACATCTGATCCGCGCAGGATTCGGTCGTCTAGGCGATACGCTGCGCCAGGCCCGTTTACATATTGATTTGTTCCGTTTTCTGCTGTCATTGACGGTCTACTATGCGGGCATCTACATTGTGATCGTGCTGGCGGCGGTGTACGCGCAGGAAGTGATGGGATTCAAGACGCAAGATACGATTATCCTGATCATGGTGGTCAATGTCACGGCAGCCATCGGTGCTTTCCTGTTTGGCCATCTGCAAGACCGGATCGGTTCAAGTCGCTGCATTGCGATTACATTATTGATCTGGATAGCAGCGATTATCTGCGCTTATTTAGCCACCGATGAATGGTTATTCTGGATCGCGGCCAATTTAATCGGTACCGCGCTCGGCGGCGCACAATCCGCAGGGCGAGCCCTGGTCGGGCAATTCACGCCAACCGGGCGTCAAGGGGAATTCTTCGGGTTATGGGGATTGGCGACGAAACTATCCGCAATCATCGGTCCGCTGACGTATGGCGGCATGGTTTATCTATTTGCGGGCGATCACCGCATTGCGTTGCTCAGTACCTTGGTGTTCTTCATTGTGGGTTTATTGCTGCTGGCTACGGTCAATGAACAAAGAGGGCGGGAAATGGCGAGAATTGTCTATTGATGCCTTTAGAAAGTAGTCATCGATATATTCTGAGATATTGAAGAGGTGAGTGATGGATCCATGCATGCCACCGGTTGCGACTCCACCCAATGCGATTGTTTTTAGTGCCGTGCCTTTTGGGTGAGGGTGTATGACCTCATCTAATCTTGATTTTCCAATTCATTCAGGGTGCTTTGCAAGGAATAGTCAAACGTGCCGCTTTGTTCACCTTCAATCAAAGCATGGCGCAATGTTTCCAGCCTGGTTTCGCGTTCCTCAAGTAAACGCAGATTAATGGACTGCACGAGTGAATCACTTCGTTGCACGATACTCGTACCTTCTCCTATCTTATTGATATGTCTAATGCTGCCTTCCTGGCGCCTCGTGCTTCATCTCGTTCGCCGAATTAATCACTGCTTTATGGGTATTTGTAGCAAAAACCTATTTGGTTTTATATGAATTCCCAGGAGAATTCCGCATGAAACGGATAGAGCAGGAATTTAAGGCAGCGTAACCAGCAAGGAAGGTTCTAACATAATCGAGGGCGGCTTAAACGGACGTCGCGTCGGAATATGAAATTTCTATTGGTATTAAAGGTCTGTAGGAACGATAAACTGATCCTACAGAGGTCTTATAAGTCAATTAACTGACATTGAACGATAAACAATGCCAATAATTCTTTTCAGAGCGGCTATTTAATTAGCAGGAAGCTCATTACGGCCTTCAGCCGGTTTGCCTTCATGAGTCGTTCCGTAACCTTCTTCCTTAGCGCTTTCCGGAGCCGTAGGTTTACCGCAAGCTACTAATGTCAATGCAAAAATTGTTACTGCAAAAAATTTTAAAAGTTTCATTTAATTAACGTTCTCTTTAATAAATTGATAAGTACTACATCTGTGAATTTGTCACACCAAGACTATAGCACATTGCAAGCGTTTATCTTTTGGAAAACGGTTAATAAATCGAATTAAATGCAGGCATCGGCATACCCTATATAAAGAATAATCAATAAAATCATTAATATGTTAATTCTTATCGCGCTGGTGAGAATCGTTATGTCAGTCATTTATTCGTACCTAAGCGCATCGACAGGTTTCAGTGAAGCCGCTTTTTGAGCAGGGTAAAAGCCAAAAAAAATGCCGACCGCGGAAGAGAATAAAAATGCCAGGCCAATCATTCCCAGAGTAATAACAATCAACATATCAGCCACCTGACTGACCAGCCAGGCGCCGCCAATCCCTATTAACAGGCCAATTAAGCCGCCCATGATGCAAATCATCATCGCTTCCAATAAAAATTGCGTAAGAATGGCACGTTGATTGGCGCCAATCGCCATGCGAATGCCGATTTCACGCGTACGCTCTGTCACCGATACCAGCATGATGTTCATGATCCCGATGCCGCCGACCAATAAAGAAACCGATGCGATCGCGCCGAGTACAATGGACATTACCTTGGCGGCATCGGTTGCAACATCCGCGATAGCGGTTAAGTTGCGGACAGTGAAATCATTATCCTTGCCGTTGGGAATGCGGTGACGCTGACGTAATAATTGCGTAATTTCAATTTCGGCAATATCCATTTCATCCGCTGATGCGCCTTGTGCCAGCATATAGCGGATAGAGCCGGGAAACTGATTGCCGGTGATTTGGCGTTCGCTGGTTGAGATCGGAACGAAAACATTATCGTCCTGATCCCGTCCGGTGAGGCTTTGGCCTTTGGCCATTAACACCCCCACAACCAGAAACGGACGATTGGTGATGCGTATGGTTTTGCCTACGGGCTCTTCATCGCCGAAGAGATTTTTCGCCGTGATTGATCCCAATACAACGACGCGGGCAGCCGAGCGCACTTCGGATTCTGTAAAGGCCGTCCCGGACTCCATTGTCCAGTTGCCGACTTCAAAATACTCCGGTGTGGTGCCGGTAATGAGGGTGCTCCAATTCTTGGCGGCATAGTTGAGTTGCACCGTTCCGCTCGTTACGGGCGCGGTTGCCCGGATCGATGTAAGTTCCGCAATAGCATTGGCATCATTGATGGTTAAAGTCCTGACACTGCCACTGCCGAAACTAAAACCGCCGGAAGACATGGCGCCGGGCACTACGAGCAACAAGTTGCTACCCATCGCCGCGATGGTTTCGTTGATTTTGGTGCGTGCGCCCTGACCAATTGACAGCATGAGTACGACAGCGGCAACACCGATGATCATGCCCAGCATGGTCAATCCTGTACGCAGACGGTTCTGACGTAGGGCGCGCAGTGCTTCGCCAAAAATCGCGGATAGATTCATCGATTAGCCTTGCTGCAAAATATAATGTCGAACTGAACGGTATTCAATCCCACCCAGATTGTTTAACGTCATGTCAGGGTATTGCTTGCTACGGTAGAGTGACTGTCAATCGTAATGCGCCCATCCTTCAAATGGATCAAACGTTTCGCGTAGGCTGCAATATCGTTCTCATGTGTGACCAGTATGATGGTAATCCCTTGATCGCGGTTGAGTTGCTCGAATAACTGCATAATGTCATTGCTGGTTTGCGTATCCAGATTGCCGGTCGGTTCGTCAGCCAGGATCAACGAGGGATGATTGATCAAGGCGCGGCTGATGGCAACTCGCTGTTGCTGCCCCCCGGACAGTTGGTTGGGTTGATGCATGGCGAAATCTTCCAGGCCGGTGCGGCGCAGGAATTCCAATGCTTGCTGGCGGCTCTTGGAGCGGCTGATCCCCGCGTAGAGCAGGGGTGTTGCAACATTATCGAGAGCCGTCATACGCTTGAGCAAATTGAATCCCTGAAATACAAAGCCGATGTTTCGATTACGAATTTGCGCTAATTCATTACTGGAAAGTGCCGCAACGTTCCTACCGGACAGCCAGTATGAACCGCTGGTCGGCGTATCCAGGCAGCCGAGTATATTCATCAGGGTGGATTTGCCCGATCCCGAATGCCCCATGATGGCGACAAACTCACCCTGACGAATGGTCAGGTCGATATGATGCAGAACCTGGGTGGTAATGGTTTTGCCATGCGCATCCTGCAAACTGTAGCTTTTGCAAAGACGCTCTAATTGAATGAGCGACTGAGTGGAATGCGTGGGCTGAGTCAAAGACATCAAAATACCCGTAATTTGAACTTGCTTTCGGATTCTTTTTTATCAGCAACTTCACTGAGGATCGCCTTATCCCCCGCTTTGATTTCGCTGCTGATAATTTCGGTGAAATTGCCATCGGTGATGCCGGTGGTAACGGTCTTCGGCAAAGGGTGATTTTCCGTCAGCAGATATACCGTGGGTTGTTGCGAGGATTGGGTTAATTTTCCGCTTTCACCTGACTCCAAGTTTTTCGGCTGGAATCTTAAAGCTGCATTGGGGACACGCAGTACGTCGTTTTTTTGCTTGACGACAAAATGGATGTTGGCGGTCATTCCGGGTAACAATGTGCCGTCATCATTATCGACCATCGCCACAACGTTATAAGTCACGACGTTTTCCTGTATGGTCGGATTGAGCCGGACTTGCTTGACCGTACCGGAAAATTTCCGCTGCTGAAAGGCATCCACAGTGAAATTAATCAACTGGCCGATGTGCAATTGACCGATATCCGCTTCGGCAACGCTGATGTTGATTTGCATTTGCCGCAGGTCTTTGGCGATTTGAAATAAGATCGGAGTCTGAAAATTGGCGGCAACGGTTTGACCGATGTCGACATCCCGTGCGATGACGACACCTGAAATCGGTGAGCGAATCACACTGTAATTGAGATTGGCCTGATCCCGCTCGACCTGAGCTTTGTTAATGGCCAGTTGCGCGCGTGCGGCTTCATTTTCCTGCTCAATGATTTCTAATGCTTCGGATGAAATGAATTCCTTTTCCTTCAATAACCGATAGCGCCTTAATTTGCTTTCAGCAATTCTTAACGCAACTTGCGCATTGAGAAGATTGGCTTTGGATTGCTGCAATTGCGCACTAAGTATGGCGGGATCGAGTTCAGCCAGAATTTGTCCGATTTCCACCTGATCATTAAAATCCGCATGCAATTTAGCGACCGTTCCGGAAACCTGAGTGCCTACGTTGACCAGCACAACAGGGGTAAGCGTACCATTCGCGGAGATGGTTTGTATGATATCGCCACGTTCTATGCTCCGGGTTTTATATTTGTTCGCTAACGATTCTTGAGTGTCACCGCCATACCAATAGGCGGCGGCAATGGTAACCAGTATTAGAACAATGATGATTTTTCTTGTGCCAGCAATAACCATTTGAGAGGTCTAGTTTAAATTCAATTGGGCCGCCCGATCAGTAGCAATAGGATGCTCGAGCATGCACGGCGAATATAACATTGAAGATTCTCCGGGCTCTTTTATTTTTCCGCTTTATCTGCTTCTTCCCGGAGTATTTCTACCTGCTTCAAACGTGCTTCCGCGCTGGAAAGTTGGTAGAAATTACCATTACTGTTTTGTAGCGCGGTTTTCAGTTGATCAACAGCCCCCGCGTAATGTCCTTTGAGCAGATAAGACTCGGCGAGCGCACGATGCTTGAGCATTTTATCACCTAATAGCTCGTAACATTGGGCTTGCAGGCTAAACAATTGCGCATCATTTTGTATCAGTTGTAATTTGTGGGTAATAAATTCAAGCGCTACCTCAATTTTCTTGTTTTCTATTAATGCTTGTGCATAGCCCTGGATCAGTGCCCGATATTGCGGATAAATTTTTAATGCTGTTTGGTAGGCATTGAAAGCTTCAGCTGTTTCTCCATTGGTTAGTTTAACCCGCGCTGAGAGTGTTTCAATCATTGCACCGGCGATAACGTTTTTGGATTCAATCCGTACGGTTTTTCCCAGCTGATGATTAGTCAGCGCAGATGCAGTTGGATCGCTATGCAAAACTTGATACAGGAGTGTGAGTTCAGCGTCGGCTTGTTTGTATTTTTTTGCACGCAGTAGCGCATGAATATAGCCATAACGTTCAACCGCTTCATTGCTATAGCGTTTCTCTGCCAGGCGTGTTTTGAATTGCCGCACGGTATCACGTGCATTTCCTTGCAATGCGCGTAACTTGGCGCGTACCAGTAAAAAATCGAGGCTATCCGGAACTTGCCGGTAAGGCATTTCGCGTGTGCGATTTTGAATATCCGCGATGCGCTCATAGGTGATCGGGTGTGTGCGCAAGTAAGAAGGCGCACCGTTTTCATGAAAACGCCCAGCTCGTTGCAAGCGTTCAAAAAAAGCCGCCATGCCTTGTGGATCAAATCCTGCATCTAATAGAATGCTTAAACCGATACGATCAGCTTCTTTTTCATGGTTACGGGTGAAATCCAGTTTTGATTGGATCATACTGGCTTGTGAGGCAACCAATACTGCCTGGCTTGCCTGGGCATCAGCGCGCGAGGCGACAATGGCGACTGCCAGCGCTGCTATATACTTGACTAGATCGTATTTCTGCGCAGCGATCATGCGTGCCAGGTGTTTCTGCGTGACATGCGCAATTTCATGCGACATTACGGCCGCTAATTCGGATTCGCTTTGCGCGGCGATAATCAGACCGCTGTTGAAACCCATGAAGCCTCCGGGCAATGCAAATGCATTGATTGCCGGATTATCGAGCGCGAAAAATTCAAACAATTGATTGGCATTGGCTTCATTTGAATTGGCGATTAATTTATGACCCAGATTGCCAAGATAGCTGGCGATTTCGGGATCATCCATATAGCTTGGGTCGGCACGGATCTGACGCATGATTCTCAGGCCCAGCTGCCGTTCCTGATGGGGCGTAATGGAAGCTTGCGATACGTCTCCCAATTCGGGCAATTCATGCGCTAAGCTATTGATCGGAAACAGGATCGATAGCGCAATTATCAAACAAGCTAATTTCATGATAATAGGATATCGATTTGTTTTCCGAGTTCCGTGGATGCTTACTCTGCAGTAAGGGTTGCCCAAGTTCCGGAATGCGATACGATAGGATAACGCCATGCGGTACCAAAATCGCAATGCGTGATGCGAATGCCGGGAGGAGATTGGCGGCGTTTGTATTCGTTACTATGGATTAATTGGATGACTTTGGTGACATCGGCTTCGTCGTAATGCAATGCAATGATTTCAGCCGGAGTAAGATTCTTCTCGACATAGGCTTCGATAATTCCATCCAAAATTTCATACGCGGGCAGATTGTCCTGATCGGTCTGATTCAAGCGCAACTCAGCCGATGGCGCGCGGCGGATAATGCGTTCAGGAATAACACGTTGGATTTGATTCCGATATTCACACAACTGATAAACCAGAGTTTTACTGATATCCTTTAGTACTGCAAAGCCGCCCGCCATGTCGCCATACAGGGTGCAATAGCCCACTGCCATTTCCGATTTGTTGCCCGTAGTCAGCACCATTGAGCCGGTGTAATTGGATAGCGCCATTAATAAAGTGCCGCGGATGCGCGCCTGAATATTTTCCGGCATGGTATTAAAATCAGCCGGGTCCGGTGAAATATGAAAATCCTCGGCAATTTTCTTTAGATACAAGTCAAATAGGGGCTCTATGTTGCATTCGATATGCTTGACTCCTAATAATTTCACCATTTCATTGGCGTCTTCCAGGCTCATGTCGGCGGTATAACGTGTCGGCATCATGACGGTTCTGATCTGGTCCGCGCCTAATGCATCCACAGCAATCGAAAGTGCGAGCGCCGAATCCACCCCTCCGGAGAGTCCCAGTAACACACCGGGGAAACCGTTTTTCCGGACATAGTCGTGAACCCCTAAACATAATGCCTGATAGATACTGGCTACAGGGGATTGTGTCGGCATTAATTTGCCTTTTACCGGTTGCTTGTTCTGAATTTCGATTAACTCGATGGTTTCAACAAATTCATCCAGTTGATGCGTAAGTTCGCCTTGTCCATTCATGGCAAACGATGCCCCATCAAAAACCAGTTCATCTTGCCCGCCAATCAGATTGGTGTGGATAACGGAGATACCGGTATGCTTGATGAATTGGTGCGTGGTTTGATAGCGGGATACTTGCTTGTTGATATGATAGGCTGAAGCATTGAGCACCAATACGATATCCGGCTGAGGGTGGTCTGTTTCCGCGGGCAAATGACCTAGCCAGAAATCGGCGCAAATATCAATGCCGAATGTTACGCCCTCGAGCTCAAACAAGTAGGGTTGGGTACCTGCATCAAAGTAATAGGTTTCGTTAAAAAAAGGCGATTTATTGAGAATTCTTTTGTGATAGGTATGTTGAATTTGACCTTTATGAATGATCGATGCGGCGTTATAAAGCTTGTTCTCGTCGAAACTGGGATGACCCACGATCAGTGTGATGTCGTCAATCGATTGTGCCAGTTGTATCAGGGCGTGCTGGCACAATTGGCAAAATGTTTCGCGCAGCAGCAGATCCGCAGGAGGATACCCGGATAAAGCCAATTCGGGTGTGATGATCAACGCTGCACCCGCTTGCTGGGCTTGTTTTACCGCAACCAGTATTTTGGCTGCATTTCCTGCAATATCCCCTACCGTGCAATTAATCTGAGCAATGGCAATATACATGATTTGCCGCGGTATTATTGCAAGTTAGAAGGGTAGTTGAGCATCCGGCTTTGCTTGGAGAATATTGTGGCGAAAATCTTCCTGAATACGTTTGAGCGCGGCTTCATTATCCGCTTCAAAACGCAACACGATCACGGGTGTGGTATTGGAAGCGCGCGCCAAGCCAAATCCATCGCTGTATTCAACGCGTAATCCATCAATAGTAATGACTTGTTGCGGATTACTAAAAACTGCCTGCTGTTGTAACTGTGCTATCAACGCATGATTTTCACCCTCAGTTGTGCGTACCTGTATTTCCGGTGTGTTAAGGCTGTCGGGAAGATCGTTCAGTGTGGCGTTAATATCCGCTACGCGGCTCATCAATTCCAGTAGCCGTGCACCGGCATATAATCCGTCGTCAAAACCATACCAGCGTTCCTTGAAGAACAAATGTCCGCTCATTTCTCCAGCCAGCAGAGCTTTTTCTTCAATGAGTTTGGCTTTGATAAATGAGTGTCCGGTTTTCCACATTACAGGGATGCCACCATGTTTGCTAATCCAAGGTGCCAGGTTACGGGTGCATTTCACGTCAAAAATGATTTTTCCACCGGGATTTCTCGATAATACGTCTGCTGCGAACAACATAAGCTGGCGATCGGCATTAATGATATTGCCATTCTTGGTTACGATGCCCAGCCGGTCGCCATCGCCGTCAAAAGCTAAGCCGATTTCGGCATCGGTGGTTCTTAACGCATGAATAACGTCACTGAGATTTTCGGGTACGGATGGATCAGGATGATGATTGGGGAAAGATCCATCCACATCACAGAACAATTCAGTGACCTGACAACCCAGACCGCGATACAGCGCCGGTGCGAATGCGCCCGCCACGCCGTTGCCACAATCAACAACGATTTTGAGCGGACGGTTCAATTGGATATCCTGCGTGATGCGTTCGAGATAAGCGCTGACAATAGTCTGCTCGGAATAATTGCCGGTTCCGTCGGTTAAATCATTATTTTCGATACGTATTCGCAAGGCCTGGATGGTTTCAGCTGCCAGTGTCTGACCGCCCAGCACAATCTTGAAGCCATTATATTCAGGTGGATTATGACTGCCGGTCACCATTACGCCGGAATACTGGCAGAGTTGATGTGCGGCGAAATAGAGCATGGGCGTTGCGACCATACCGACATCCACCACATCGATTCCACTGTTGCGGATGCCACGTGCAAGTGCCTGGGAAAGTTCGGTACCTGATAATCTGCCATCGCGGCCGATTGCAATCGCGCTAAGATTTCTGGCGCGCGCTTCGGAGCCTATGGCATGACCGATTCTTTCGACATTTTCTACGGTGATGGTTTTGCCGACAATACCGCGGATATCATAAGCTTTAAAAATTTCGTGAGGAATGGTTGGCATTATTTAGTAAATCCGAAAAAAGAGTGGTTAATACAGCACGGTAAATCGATATTGGTCGCATTGCAGTTGATCATCAAAACGCAGGTTTCCTCATGAATCCGTGGGTTTCAGTGATGACCTGATGCAGCGCCGCCTTTCAGCGTGTAATGGGTACCGCAGTATGGGCAAAGCGCTTCTCCGGTGGCCTCGATCGGTAGGAAAACGCGTGGATGGGAATTCCATAACAGCATCGATGGCATGGGGCAATGGAGTGGTAAGTCGTCAGTAGTCACTTCGATCTCTCGGGCTTTATTATTGGTTTGTTGATTCATACAAATTAGCTCCAATGGTGCATTATTAAATCAAGGTAAGCCAGTCGGCGTGATTCTTGGCTTTACCTTTGACACAATCAAAAAATAGCGTTTGTAGCTGCGTGGTAATCGGCCCGCGCTTACCAGCTCCGATAATGCGGTTATCCAATTCGCGAATGGGCGTTACTTCGGCAGCAGTGCCGGTGAAAAAGGCTTCATCCGCGCAGTAAACTTCATCGCGTGTAATGCGTTTCTCAATAACGGGAATGCCTATTTCTGCCGCCAATTCAATAATGGATGCGCGAGTGATGCCTTCCAGGCAGGAAGTCAGATCAGGTGTGTAAATTTTTCCTTGTTTGATAATAAAAATATTTTCTCCCGATCCTTCTGCAACATACCCTTCAACATCCAGCAGCAATGCTTCATCATATCCATTCAATCCGACTTCCTGATTGGCGAGAATTGAATTGGCGTAAGTGGTGACTGATTTGGCGCGGCACATATTAATGTTGACATGATGTCGGGTGAACGACGAAGTCTTGACGCGAATGCCATTCTCCAGGCTTTCTGGACCCAAATACGTACCCCACGGCCAGGCGGCAATGGCGACATGCACGGATAATGTTTTGGCGGAAAGCCCCATTGCTTCGGCGCCGTAGAAAGCGATCGGGCGAATATAACCGGAAGTCAATTGGTTTTGTTTCACGACATCGCATTGCGCCTGCATGATGACATCCTTGCTATAAGGTATTTTCATCATGAAAATATGCGCCGAGTTAAACAAACGGTCAGTATGTTCCTGCAAGCGGAATATCGCTGATCCTTGCGCGGTTTCATAGGCGCGCAGCCCTTCAAAAACGCCCAAGCCGTAATGCAGCGTATGGGTTAATACATGCGTATTGGCATCCCGCCAGGGAACCATCTTTCCGTCATACCAGATCACACCGTCACGGTCAGCCATTGACATTCAGGAACTCCCCATAAGATAAATTCTAAAAAGCGTATATTCTAACTTAATTTAGCGTAGCGTAAAAACACTGTATGTATTGTGATAGTGGGCCTATTCATTGATTAAAGCGGACAGGTTCTCGAGGAATTACTATAGAGACGTTATCGATTTGTCGAGCAGCATGATTACGTTGAAAATTGAGAACAGTGCGAAGTATGGTGTGAGTAGACTGAAATATGCTCATCCACGATAGAGGTATTGCTGGCCGGTGTGAATGGGGTGATGGATTTTCTTGAATAAGTATTTTTATCGACTGTACTTGCGTTTATTTGCATTTGATAAATAAATTGCGAGTTACTATCGAACCCGATTGCGTTAAAAATCCGATTGAAGTTGATTGGGCATTTGCTCTAAATTCACGAATTGCCTGAGGAAGAGGAACGATATCGCCCTGCTGATTCAGCACGTGATATCCTCGTGTGCCGCAGATATCCCCGGCTTTTTCCAAGCAGTGACTATAGTTTCTTCCAGAGCCACTGCAATTGATGTTATATCCTTTGGCTCCATCAGCAAGAAATACCTCTCTGGAAGTTGCACAACCCTGAAGCATACCCGCAAAGACTATCAGCATAAAAAGTGCGCGAAGCATGTTAATTCCTTTTTGCTAAAATTTGACATACCACTGTCAAATGAAAATTGAATAATTGTTTATTACGAATCAATACCATAAATTAATCTAACAATGATAGAGAGGCATCGGTTATTTGTTCAATCAGTAAGATACCGCTATTTTCATTCAGCTCAAAATAATGAACTCCCGTTATATTGTTGTGTTCATTATAACTACATATTACTTTTTCAATATTGCTTTCGAGGATTCAAATTCGAGATAGAGCATTAAAAGTGAGGCGTAAATTTTTAATGAGTTTAAGGTATGTACTCATTAAACACGAAATTTCCCCATGTTGTGAATTTTTTGTGAAATAAATGTGAATTTTTTGTTAATATTGGTCTATAATGTTATGCACATGAGCTTCATCGAGTTTCTCAGGTAATTATTTATAGCATTTTATGTGAGGGTAATTTTATGATTCATAATCAAATTTATATGATCATTTTGATTGTTTCTGCAATTATATTAATTTCACAGTTACCCAGCATCATTGCAGGTTATCTTTTGTCCGATATTGTTCTCGCTTTATATGTAAGTTATCTAATCCAAACCTTCTTTGTGCGCTCCGTATTTACAAAAGAGTATTAAGGGTATTCAAAAATGTCATGCAACAGAAATTGATATGCTCATATATGGTTTTCAGTATGTGTATAGGAAAACGTAGAGAATTCGAATAAAGCTTTTTATTGAGAATAATTCGCAGGTATACAAATTTATTTTTACAATGATAGGGGAATTATATATAATAATCAATAGCATGAATAATATCATCCATAACTATTTATAGAGTAATTTGTCAGTGCCTCCTAGCTGTTTTTAGCAATAATCCCTTCGATTTGTAGTTAATAGATCGATCACTTACAAAATTCTTCATCTGTTTCTTACCCAATCTAATAGAAATACTTAGAAAACCTAAGTAATAGCTTTAGTTTGGATAATTAATTCCCCTACTTACTTTAATACTTTGCCCAATATACAGCCAATTGCACGCGGGATTAGTATTCTCTCGTATCGCAAAGGGATAATTTTGTCATTAACACTATGTTTGTGAATCAGTTTGTAAAAAATAGAATGACAAATTGATGAACATGGACAACAAAAAATATCCTAGTAACTAAAAAATTGGTCTTAATTCATTAATTATAATTTTTAACAGATTGGTTGTATTTGGAGAGGGGAATTAACTTATGGCAACGCATATCGATAAAGAATCATCAGCAAGCAAGCGCCATCTAGAAGATATAAACGCGGGCGGGTATGGATCTGCTGCTTTTCAGGCCCAATATTTTTTTCGTGATACTGCTGCCGGCTTAATAACGGGTGCAATGGCGATTCCACTATCAATCGGGATCGCTATCATGTCTGATTATCCTATTAAAGTGGGCTTGGCCACAGTAGTGTTTGCTTCACTGATAGGATGGTTGTTCGCGTGGTTTAGGCCGGGTAATTATATCGGATCGCCAGGTATCGCCGCCGGACTTGCTCCCGTCCTGGCGCTTGGAGTAGCTTCTTTCGGTTGGGAGAATATGGCGTTCTGCATTTTCATGACTGCGGTAATGCAAGCGGTTATATGGAAATTCAATTGGCAAAGATATTTGCTTGTGGCGGTGCCAGTGTATCTGGTAGAAGGCTTACTGGCCGGTGTTGGACTAAAAATTTTCCTGAAATTCTCTGAGTTTACCTACGAAATTCCAGCAGAAATGGTGACTGAGGATTTCTGGAATGAAGCACGTATACAAATGGTGGCGATATCCGCTACGGGGACTGCCTTTTTCCTATTTCTTTTTTCAAAATTCAAGGATAGGCAGCCTGCAATTCCTTACTTCGCACTTATCATAGGGGGGGTGATTCTGGCGCAATTTGTGAATGTTCCTATGATTTCAGTTGAAGACGTTGATCTTTATTTAAAACTACCGTTACCTACAGAAGATGTCACCATGATGATGATGGTTTACATGCTTCTATTCTGCGCGATGCTGGCAATCGTAGATGTGATCGAACAAGTAATGAGTAATGCAGCAATTGAGAAAATTGATCCGCTGAAACGCAAAACCAATAGTAACAATAGCTTGCTAGCGATCTGGGTTGCTAATCTTGGTTCAAGCTTCTTCCATGGCATGACAAATCTGGATGGTCTTGCCAAGAGTACAACTAACAGACTGGCTGGCGCCATGACTAAATTCTCAGTTTTAATCATCGGTTGCGTTGTTTGTTTCTTCACCTTTAATGTGCAATATCTTGATTTTTTACCAAAATTTGCATTGGCAGCGATCATGCTTTTCACGGGTTATAAGATGATAGCAGGACTGGTCCATGTGACGCATTATGGTTCATATGCACTGATCCTGGCAGTGATTACTGCAGGTTTAGTGTTTAAGGTGGGTATCTTTGAAGGGTTGTTGGCTGCAATGGTAATCCACGGTGTCATTCACTATATGGTTTATACAAAACATGATCATATGCCTGGAAGAGAAGTTGTAAAAAGATATTTTCGTAGTTTAAAGACTGATAACTCGAATTTGCAATAAGAAAAGTTTCAATCATGTTTGTGGCAGTGTGCAGCGCGTTGCTAAAGCACTGCTACAAAAAAACCTCAATAAACCTTATAAAATTTAATCATGTACAAAAAAGTCTATATTGCAATTGATGAGAGCGAATTCTCAAAACAGGCCCTGACAGTGGCCACAAAAATTGCTGAAACTTTCAAGGCATCCTTATGTATAGCGCATTGTATTAATAATGATGATCTTGAGTCCAGCCAGGAAGCAGGGCTTGAAGTATTGGAAAAAGCAAAATCAAATATCAATGGCTTAGAAATCGAAACAAAGCTTCTCGTCGTTGATGATCAGTACGGTCTGAATGCAATCAGTATGGCAATCGCAGAATCAGCAACAGAATGGAAAGCGGATTTGCTTGTAGTTGGCACTTCAAATCGTAAAGGACTTGAGCGCTTCTTTTCTGGCTCTGTAGCAGAGGAGTTAATTAAGAAGGTGGATTGTTCAATAATGCTGGTACGGATTAGTTAATTAAAATCCAGATCATTATGCGCAAAATATTTCATTTCGTAATGGGAGGTTAATATGGCAATTCAGAAAATTTTTATTTTTTCTTTAATGACAATGCTGCTTACTTTATTTGTAATGTATATGAATATTCAGCATCCTGCTGTCAACGTTAATATAAGCTTAATTCAATTAAGCGACGAAGTTTTGATGGGGGCAGCGCTATTCATTATTTACTTATTATTGGGTAGTTTTTATCCCAAGAAAGCTTCACCCCGTCTCATTAAATAAGTATTACTTTGACGATCTAAGTTTTTAATTTTAAGAAACTAAATTTAAGTAAACTCAATACCAACGAGTCGTCTGTAATAGCCGTAGCTGGATTCGGCAATGTTTTGCCAAAATGGACATTTGTCAGATCAAGGCTGCGGCTATTACAGATGACTTGTTGGACTACTGGCTGTTGATTGTTATGGCGGAAAACAGCCTTCCAACATCTTATCCGAAGGATCACCCGAGCAACGGGTGATCCAGTAATATTCAGCAAGTACTTTTGTGGCATTCATAAGCAGTATTTCATGAATACTGTCAGCAACTCAAGTCATTGCAGAACAAACTCTCGATGGTTAACTGTGTACACCACATTTTCCATGCCAATTGGCAAGTTGATGATAAATGAATCAATTTGCCACGTATTAAAAAGAGCGGGCAGTTCTTATTCAGAAGTTTTCTGCTCTAAATAGCGCTCATTATCTCTTTTTTGATAATGTGTTTTTGATCAATATCCGCGATTCTTTGCAATCGCGAATATAACGGCGCTCAAATTAAGGGATTGTATTAGGAAGAAAAGATTATTTATGAACATCAGAGATGTAAATAGTTTTCATTTGCAGATTGATTGCAATAAATCGGTCAATCTTCCGAAGCATTGATCCAAACTTTGAGCAATACACCACTTCTTCAAACTCATCAAAGGAATCTTAAATGAAAGTTGAGAATTTCATGAAACCAAACATTATCTTACCGACTGTACGCAAACGGATGAACGCTATATTCATTACAGCGTTATTCGTCATAGGCATGGCTATTGCATTCACTGGAATAGTGCATGCGGCTCCACTGCCTGCCGGTACTACGGGAATAAAATGGAACCCTGGCCATTATTACACCATTCAAAACTGGGCTAATGATGACCCGATCTACATGGCAAAAGTTTATAAGGAATTAAAAGAAACCCCTGCTCTGCGGGGCATGCAACTGCGTTACTTATGGGGTTGGATCGAGAAATCACCGGGTGTCTATGATTTCTCTTCCATCGATAAGCATCTTGCCAAGCTTACTAAAATGAACAAACGTCTGGTCATTCAAGTGCAGACCAAATCATTTGAAGCTGACTGGAAGCTCATACCGAATTATTTAAAAGCCCCTAAATATGAGGGTGGCGCATTTGCATTTAATGACTGGGGAGGATCTAAAACGATAGACGGTTATAACATCAAATTATGGAACCCTCATGTACGTGACCGTCTGATCGCCTTATTCAAGGCACTGGGCAAACGCTACAACTCGCATCCGAATTTTGAAGGTATCGGCATGATCGAAACGGCTATGGGGCAAGCGGTGAAACCGCTGACAGCGGCTCAGGCTGATAAATGGTTCGACAATTTAATCATTGTGCAGCAAAAAGCACGGACATTCTTCCCCAACACCATGACCATTCAGGAAATCAATTATCCGCGCGAATATCTCAAGCAAATCACTACCGCGATGGTAAAAATGGGTGGGGCGCTCGGTTGCCCGGATGTTTATCCGGATGAGCCGGGTCTCAATTTTCCTCCCAATCCCTATTCCCCTCAAGGTGCATACCGCCATTTCTCTCAGCTCTCAGGAACCATACCTATTGCGCCGACAGTGGAGAAGGTCAATTATTTAAATACTCGTGGCGATAAAAAAGGCCATGTGCCCACCGTTCAGGAGCTTCTTGTATTCGCACGCGACGAATTAAAATCCAATTACATATTCTGGCAGCGCCTCCCTGAGTATGTCGATGATGTTCTTGAGGTCATGCGCTTTAATAAACAAAAAAGCACTCCGTCAGGCGGCCTAAAAGCTGCTTGTCCTAAGAATTATCCTTCTTGTATATGGAATTAGGATTTCTTGGTTACGTAATGAAATCTGGCTGAAATAATTGTGAATTATTATGGTATTTCACTTTGCAACAGTTTTCTTCGTTGATTCAGTGCTGAGAATTCAGAGCAGGGAGATTTATTATTGATCTGCAAACCATTTGGTTGCATAACGTATTAAATCTCCCGTATCTCTCAATTTCAATTTAGTACGAATATTAAATCGATGTGTTTCTATCGTTTTAACGCTACGGGATAATAAGTTTGAAATTTCATGGCTGTTATAGCCAAGACCAATTAAGTGGAATACCTCGAATTCACTGGGAGTCAGCGCACTTACCGTAGCCTCTTGCTTATAGCCTCTCACTGCAATTCGCCTTAATACTTGTTCTTGTATACTTTTACTCAGAAAAATATTACCTTTCAATACTTCACGAATCGCTGCTATCAGAACATTTCTAGGCTCCTGTTTCATGACATACCCACGAGCACCGGCTCTTAATGCACGTTCAGCGTAGACAGATTCATCATGCATCGAAATAAATAATACAGGCAATGAGGGGGCTAATAATTGGATGCTTTTGATTATTTCAAGCCCGGATACTGATTTAAGTGAAACATCCAAGATCAATATATCAATTGGAATTTTTTCCTTGATATTTTTCTTGATAATTTCAATGGCTTCCGGACCATCTCCTGCTTCACAAGAGACTTCCATATCCGCTTCCATGTTAATCAGCATTGCCATGCCGTGCCTAATCATGGCGTGATCATCAACTAACATTATTTTTGAATTGGTACTAATTGTCACCTTGATTTACTGGAACTATGAAATGCACTTCTACACCACTCACATTTCGTCTTAAGATTTTTAACTTGCCATCCAATTGTTTTGCACGGTAATGCATAATCTTTATTCCCATTCCCGAAAACAAATCTTCTTCTGAACTAGATTCGGATTCGTCGAAGCCTTGGCCATCATCACTGATTGTGAGGTGCAGAAGTTTTTCATTTGATTCTTCTATGGTTAAAGAAATTGATATATGCCTTGCTTTACCATGAATTACTGCATTATTAATCGCTTCCTGGGCAACTCTATACATATTTAGCGCTATTACGCTACCCACGTCCTCATCGCTAATATTGTTGGTGAACTTACAGATTACATTATACGTCTCGCTAATTCTAGTTGCGAGTGTTTGAAGAGCGGAAATCAATCCATTCGTTTCTAATTCGAAAGGTAATAGAACTTTTGAAAGTTGCTTAATATTTACCACGAGATTTTGTGTTTGTAGCGCAATGGATGCTGCCAATTCCGAGATTTTCTCGCGCGGTATATTCGTATCGCCGGTTTGCACTTCCAGTACACTGGCTTGAAATGCAACCGCAGCTATTTGCTGACCAATATTGTCGTGTAACTCTTGTCCAATTTTATGAACCTGACCTTCAGCAACAGATACCAGAGCTTCCTCAACCTGCCTAAGTTCGATCCAACCTTCTAAAACACTTGCGACAGCATCGATAAGTTTTTGCTCTTCAGTATTGGAGCTTTGCGCATCCTGCGTGTAGTAAACCCGTAAGTATCCATGATTCTTATGATTAATATAGATATCGGAGTGAATAAAAAAATTAAATATAGATTTTCTATCGCTTGATCTGACGGGTTTTATTATTTCAATAATATTAGTGGAGTGTGCTTCAATGTTTTGATTTTTGTCATAGTCTTGAGAAACATAGCGCTTATCGTTGATTAAAATTTCCGCTATGCTGGCATGTGGAAATTGTAAAGCGGGGATCAGGTGCTTAAAAATTTTCTGACATACTCCGTCGATTGATACTTCCAATTCCATTTCCTGGCGTATCTCATAAAGACAGGTTATTTCCTTTAGTCTTTTACGTAACTCTTTTTCTTTATTGGTTAATTCAATGGAATATTCTTCAGCCTTAATCTTTGATTGATGTGCTTCCTTTTCAGAGCTTATGAGTTTTCTGATAAACCAGTTCAATAACAGAATTTCAGCAAGAATCAGGGCCACCAAATAGAGGGTGATGTCTTTTAATTTATCATTAATCGGCATAAATAATTCATCCTGGTCCAATTTCAGCAACATCACAATGCTAAAAGCGGGTAATGAAGTATATGCCTCAATAACAGGAACATTTCTATAATCGACTGCAGAAGCAACGCCGTTCTTTCCTTCTAGCGCCATTTCTTTTGGAGAAACACTGCCTTCTTTGTTATAGCTAACCCCTAAGTGTGTAAATCTAATAGAACCCGGACTATTGATAAGACATGCGATGGCTTGACGATTTTCAGATAATTTGGCGCAGATTAGAAATTCCACACTCTTTCCAATAGATTGAATATCCCTGAAACTTCGGGTTAAATTCGGTAATCGTGTTTCCGTAGTGATTCTTCCAATTCTGTTTCCCTGGTTAAATACATTTACGGTTGTACGCAGTACAAAAACATTATCCCAAATTAGCTTAGAGTTTTCGTCAGTATCTAATGGTATTATGGGATTTTCGTTCGAGCTAAATACACCAACTTGAGATAACACGTTGTTATTCCGGTCATAAACTGCAGCCGCACTAAAACCTATCAGTGTAAGGGAATTGACATTACGAGTAAGATTGTTACTGGCACTTTCATTATCGATATTATCATTTAGATCCTGCATAAACTGAACAATAAAGGGCCTGAGAGCCAGTGCCCGGGTATCTTCTATTCCTTTTTCTATTCTCGTCTGAAATAATAAAGCCTTACCTTCTAGGGCTCCAGTCAATCCCCTACCCAATACGGTTTCAATCTGCTGGCGCATTGCATTATAAACAGTGATTCCGGTTGTCAGTGTCAATCCCAATAACAATAGACCGCCTACGATGCTGATTTTGTGAACATCCTTGGTAAAGAACACGCTACTCTCCTTGGGTTATTTTAATTTACTGATTGTTGAATGCGGCAATATGCCACATTGCCAATAGGGGTGCCTTAAACGATAATGCAAGAGTACTCTGCTACTGTGTAATGATTTAATCGATAGTGTATTACATCTGCTTGTCGATAATTTCCAAAAACTGCAACTGAGCATTGAATAATTATTTATCGATTTTCAGGAACTACTGGAAGGAAAATGAAGCTTAATTTCCGGAAGTGGTATCCATCTCGTCATTATTTTCTTTTTGGTACTTATATTCTTGCGGGGAATCCAGCCTATGCCACTGCTTATTAAACAACAAACCTCGATTCTTCAACTCATATTGGCCATGTTCAACGCGCCTCCAGGCGCGAGCAATCTTAATTATCTCACCGTTCAACTGAACAAAGGTCAGGCGCTGGAAAGTTTGGCGCAGTCACTGGCGGAAAGTATCCTGTTTTTTGATAAACAGTATGATACTCATCTTTCTCCCATCGATTTTTCTGAAGCCCTGACAAAGGATTTGTTCGGGAATCGACTATCAGATAAGAATAAGGCCTTAATCATCGATTATATGGTTAATAAAATATCATCCGGATCTTCTCAAGTGGAATTAATTGTGGAATTTATCAGTGTGTTATCCTCGGTTTCTATTTCCGATTCCCACTGGGGTAAAGCGGCTTTGCACTACAATCGCCATAATGTCACAAAAATTATCGATTACTTGTTAGGCGATACCTTTACCGCTGAGAACAAAGCCGTTGTGATTGAATTTATTTTGACTCAGATGAAGGCTGGAAAGACTTTTGGTGCAATGATCGTGTGGGGTATCAGAACCTTAGTGAATGTCGATCACGATAATCCTGTTTGGGGTAATGCGGCAAAGCTATTCAATCATCGTGTTGAAGTTGCGAAATATCATTCCATCGATAAAAACGGTATCGTTACAGATCTTGTAACTTTGCAACAAATTCTGTCCGGTGTTACGGCGAATTCCGCAACAATCATGATTGCAAAAGCCGCAATTGACACATTACAGGATAATTCTTGCATGCAGATTCAACATATGAAAGCATTTCGCTTGGATGAGGCATTGAAAAATGATAAACAAGACTCTGTTTTATCCTCCGCACAGGAACTAAAGTTTGCCTGACAGGCAGCACACAAATTCCGTGGTCTTGTCATAGCTTTACTTGGTGCTCGGGTGAGTAATGAGAACACTTTAATAAAACATCAGATTTCCGCATCAAGCTTTAGTGGTTTTTTATTCATGCAAATGAGCGGGTTTTAATCAGTCATTTTTGGTACTATTCGGACATAGCTTTGAAGTAAATAGGATTTAAGGTAATTTGCTGTGAAGAGGTCGATAGTCCATGCCACGTATTGAAGCAGTATTTGAGAATTCGCAGGGTGAGTCATTAACAGGCTTGTTAGAAATGCCGTCCGGCGCTATTAAATCGTATGCACTATTTGCCCACTGTTTTACTTGTTCCAAGGATAATCCGGCGGCAGCACGGATAGCCTTTGCACTGGCTGATCGGGGTATCGCCGTATTACGATTTGATTTTACCGGGTTGGGTACGAGCAAAGGTGATTTTTCGGATACCAATTTTTCTTCCAATGTTCAGGATTTATTAGCAGCGGCACAGTATCTTGAACAGCACTATGCTGCACCTGCATTGCTAATCGGACATAGTTTGGGAGGCTCTGCCGTACTGGCTGCAGCACAGGATTTGTCATCGGTTAAGGCGGTGATTACCATCGGTGCCCCGGCAACCGCCTCGCACGTGAAGCATTTGTTCGCGGATTCGTATCGTAAATTGCAAGATCAGCAATCGGTGCAAGTTGAGTTGGGTGGAAGAAGTTTTAACATTCGCCGTCAATTCATTGATGATTTGGAGAAATACAATTCTGTGGCGCATATTGGCGCGTTAAGAAAAGCATTGTTGATCTTTCACGCGCCGCTGGATGATACTGTTTCGATAGACGAAGCGGCGCGTATCTTTACTGCGGCCAAGCATCCTAAGAGCTTTGTGTCGTTGGACCATGCTGACCATATGCTATCCAATCCGCAAGATTCCCAGTATGTTGCAGAGGTATTATCCGCCTGGGCCAGTCGTTACTTAAAAACAAATCAAACATCAGCTGAACAAGGAGAAGTCGCGCGGCAAGCGGTCGAGCAGGGTGTGGTGATTGTGCGCGAGTGCGATAAAAAATTCACCCGTGAGATTTTGACGCAGCATCACCGTTTGATCAGCGATGAGCCCATTGTACTGGGTGGTTCTGATCTTGGATTAAATCCTTATGAATTATTACTTGCTGCGCTGGGTAGCTGTACTTCAATGACCTTGCGCATGTACGCAAATCACAAACAAATTGACGTGCAGGATATTCAAGTCGAGTTGCAGCATAGCCGGATTCATGCCGAGGATTGTGCCGATTGTGAGAAACAGCAGACGCAAATTGACCTTTTAACACGAAACATTCGATTGACAGGCAATTTGAGCGATCAGCAACGTACCCGATTACTGGAAATCGCTAATAAATGCCCGGTGCATAAAACGCTGCAAAACAAAATCCAGATAAATACTAATCTTACAGATTAATATTGTATGCAATCCAATGAAAATAATGAGAAATATCGTATAGATAAGTGGTTGTTTGCGGCACGGTTTTTCAAAACACGTGCATTAGCAGCTGAAGCGATTGATCGTGGCCGGGTTGCGATTAATGATCAGAAAATCAAGCCTGCAAAAACAGTGGCAGTTGGAGATAGAGTGGAAATTCGTATTAATAATTATCAATATACGATTGAAGTATTGGGGTTGTCGAATAAAAGAGGCTCTGCGCCACAAGCACAGCAGCTTTATCGTGAAACTGAGGAGAGCCGGGAGCAACGGGCGCTGCTGGCCGCACGATTAAAAGCCCAGCCCCAGCCTTTTTTTACCAAAGGACGCCCAACCAAGCGTGACCGACGGGAAATTGAACGGTTCACTTTAAACACCGATGAATTTTGAGAATTTAGTGAGTGAGTATGAGCAATGACACTTTCAACTTAGGCAAAGAACAATTGATTAAACAATCGCTGAAGCAAATGGATAAGCATTTGCAAGGCGCAAATTATACGCCGGCACAAAAATTGGCATTGACCTGCAGAATTTTGTTTGATAATGGACATGATTCAGGATTAGCCGGACAAATTACCGCACGTGGTGGGCAACCGGGTACTTATTTGACGCAACGGCTGGGATTTGGCTTTGACGAAATTTGTGCCAGCAATTTATTGCTCGTCAATGAAGATTTGGAAGTGCTGCAAGGCGACGGCATGGCCAATCCGGCCAATCGATTCCATTCCTGGCTGTATCGCGCGCGCCCTGATGTGCAATGCATTATTCATACGCACGCCGTACATACCGCTGCGCTGAGCATGCTTGAAGTGCCGCTGGAAATATCGCACATGGATAATTGCGTGCTCTATGACGATGTGGCTTTCTTACCCCGGTGGCCAGGTGTTCCGGTCGGCAATGATGAAGGCGAAATGATTTCCAAGGCTATCGGTAACAGACATGCCTTATTGTTAGCCCATCACGGTTTATTGATCGCCAGCTCGAGTATTGAAGAAGGATGCATACTGGCACTTGCTTTTGAACGGGCGGCGCGCATGCATTTGCTGGCCGCCTGCGCGGGTAAGATTCAGCCGATTGATCCCGCTTTAGGGCGTGAAGCACGCGACTGGATTCTGCGCGGACAACGTAGTACTGTGGCTTTTGCATACTATGCACGACGTACTTTAAGAAGTGGGGTGGATTGTCTGAAGTAGTTGTATGCCAAGTACCATTAACTTTGTGTGTGTCATTTGAAGAATAATATTCCCACGCTATAGCACGCTATATTTAAAAATCAATTAAAAAATTGATGCCCTTTTAATCAATATGCAAAAATATCCAATTACACAAGTTTTATTTAACATTATATAAGTATCTGTATTATAGTTAAATAATATGTATTCAGTATAAATAGACCTATAAAATACCGCATTCCTGTCGTTAATTTTTTCACCCAAAAGTGCACAATAGATTGTTTTCGTGTAGATCAGTGATTGATACTTGAAAGCTGAATCAATCAATATTAAGTAATCTGTTGATAATAATATTTATTCTTATCGAAAGAATCGCTGAGTGATTATATCGTCATCGTACAGATGAAGTTCACAATCCATTAATTGAATTTATTTTTTACTTTTATATTGAGCCTAATGATAAAGAAAGTGCAAGCCAATGAGGTCCGGCTGGGGATGTATATTCATCAGATCCGCGGCAATTGGATGGAACATCCATTCTGGAGAAAATCGTTTAAACTGATTCAGCAAAAGGACCTGGATAAGCTTGTGAGCTGCAATCTGGAGGAAATATGGATTGATACCAGTAAAGGGCTGGATGTTGTTAAAACTATTCAAGTGAAAAACCCTGATGGTGTGGATTCGGATATATTGCCACAGTCAATAAAAAAACCGGTTGCACGGGTTTCGGTCGAGGAAGAGCTGCATGTTGCCAAAATAATCCAAAATAAAGCTAAAGAAGCGGTTGCTGCAATGTTTGACGATGTTCGCATGGGTAAGGCGCTCGAAATTGAAGAAGCGAAATCATTGGTGAATGAAATCAATCAATCCATGGAACGAAATCCAAACGCATTGCTTACATTGATCCGGTTAAAAAATGTTAACGAATATACCTATATGCATTCCGTTGCGGTTTGCGTGCTGATGGTTGCGCTGGGGAGGCACTTAGGCTTGAGTGAGGTGCAAATCAAACAAGCGGGTACTGCCGGACTGCTGCATGACATAGGAAAAATGGTGATTCCGAATGAAGTACTCAATAAACCCGGAAAATTAACGGATGAAGAATTTACCATTATGAAAAGTCATCCGGTACGCGGCTGGGAAATTCTGAAATCCTGTTACCAGGTTCATGAAACGGCTTTGGATGTTTGCTTGCATCATCATGAACGGGTGGATGGAAAAGGTTACCCGGAAAAATTATCCGGTGATGCCTTGACGTTGTTTGCGCGTATGGGTGCAGTGTGTGACGTTTATGATGCAATTTCTTCAGATCGTTGCTACAAGGCGGCTTGGTCGCCAGCTGAAGCCATTCGGAAAATGGCTTCCTGGAAAGACGGACATTTTGATGAATCGATTTTTCAAGCATTTGTTAAGACGGTTGGTATTTATCCATCCGGCACTTTGTTAAAACTCCAGTCCGGGCGGTTGGGCGTGGTGATAGAGCAATCGACAAAAAAATTAACCACCCCCATTGTTAAAATTTTTTTTTCAACACGCGCCAATGCGCATATTCCGGCTGAAATTATAGATATATCAAAGGGGATGGATAGTATTGAGAGTCTCGAAGATCCCGTTAAATGGGGCTTTGATCTCAATAAGATTCAGGGAATATGATTCGCTTTGATAATCTACCTTGTTAACCCCGCATACAATGCCGGTAATTTCTCCGGCAAGCGCTCCACGTGATCCACTACCAAATAGTTGCGTTCGCCGAAAATGCGCGACACATATTGATCGGCGCGCGGGTCCAGGCTCATGCAGTAGGTGAGGATACCTGAACGCCCGGCTTCTTCCACGGCTTTCTTGGTATCGTGGCGCAGGTATTGCGGATCGCGTACGTCGACGTCCGCCGGTTCGCCATCGGTGATGACCAGCAGTAGCTTCTTCGCGGATTTCTGCAGTTTCAGGTAATGATTGGCATGGCGCATGGCGGCGCCCATGCGCGTCGATAATTGCCCGGTCATACCGGCAAGGCGGGCCTTGGGGATTTCGTTGTAGGGTTGTTCGAAATCCTTGAAACGGTAATATTCCACATCATGCCGTCCATCCGAGCAGAAGCCGTGAATCGCAAACGGATCACCGATTTTGTTGATAGCGTTCGCAAGCAATACAGTGGCTTGTCGGGTCAGATCCAGCACGGAGTAGTCTTGTCCGGCAACTTTTTCATTGGTGGATTCCGATAAATCGAGCAGCACCAGCACGGAAATATCACGCACCTTGCGTACCGAGCGCATCATGATGCGAGGATCGGGTTGCATACCCATGCGGATATCGATCATCGAACGAATCGCGGCGTTGATATCGATCTCATCGCCATCTTCCAGTTTGCGGATACGACGAGTGCCTTGTGGTTGCATCGCATCCAGTAAAAACTTCATGCGCGCAATCTCGCGTTTGTATTGTTGTGCGATGTCGTCAATGCACTGCATGTCACCGAGCTTGGCGCGTTTTTCCTGTACCGTCGCCCAGTCAGGGCGTTCCAGTTGGATCTGGTAATCCCATTCGGAGTAGTGGTACGGCGCTGACACCGGCTCCTTGCCTTCCATATCGTTGTACGAAACACCCATGTCTTCGTAGGGGAAGAATTCGGTACCCATGACCCAGATTTCCTGCGCATCGTCTCCGGCTGATTCGACTTCGACTTCGTTGGCGAATTCCATCACATTGACGTATTTGCGCACTTGTTTTGGTGCCTCATAACCAGCCGATAATGATTTGTTTAAATCAAACTCTTCGAATTCCCAGAAATAACGGTTGTCATCGCGATAGGGTGCGGTGAGGTGATCTGTAAGCATGGCAAAGGGAATGTTTTTTTCTCTAAAGCTGTGGGTCAGTTGAACCCCAATGCCCCAGGAGATTTGATAGCTATCCAATTTGTCTTGTGCAGCTGCAAAAAGACTACGGCCTTCTGCGATCCAGTGATCGGTATCCTGATAGTCCGGGTCGAGCAAAGCGCGCGCCAGGCGATTGAGATAATCGCCCATCGTGGCAGCCATGTCCGGTGTGGCGGTATGCAACGCTGCCCAGCTTTTGCGTAGACCGGGAAAGCGGCGGATGGCAAGTTCTTCGATACGTGCATCTTCAATCACGGAGATCATCGCCATTTGCATCGGATTCAATCCTTCCGCGGAAATAGGCTGTTTGGTTTCCACCAGATGTGCGGCAGCATGTGCGGCGGCGGCCCGATAAACTTCGGTTGCGGTGACATCACCATGGCTGTCATAAGCATCGGGTAGGTAGATGAAATAATTTTCAATATAAGGTTTGTAGCCCTCGCGCGATTCGAAATCACCGGAAGTGGGTTTCATGAAAAAATCCCGCCCCCAAAGGGCGCGCAAGTACATATTGATACGGCGTTGCACGTCGACAAACAGCGTACCTTTACGTTCTTTTTGCAGAACTGCGAGCGATTCTTTGGATTCCAATCCAAAGTACTTCATTTGCTCTTCATAGTCCGTGCGATGCGCATGCGCTCCCCACATCGCCCAGCGGCGCAGGCCCCCTAAAGTCAGTTGCCCGAAGAGAATATCCAATTTGTTGAGCATGGGACGCATGCCTCGCGGTGCTTGTGCAATCAGGGTATTCAGAAATTGCAGATAATTCTGGAATAACTGGGCGTCACCCAGGCGCTTGGCAGCTGTGGGGGAGGTGGCTAATACCAATTCGATTACCGCACCTGAAGTTCTTGACGCGAGTGAAAGCACAGAAGTTGCCAGATCGCTGATGATATCCTCACCAATTTCTTTGGTAACCAGTGGAATTTCATCAATCCAGCAATCCACCAGGCTGCGCCCGCGACCTAGCCCACGCAGTGCCGAGACACCTTTCAAATAATTATCCAATCCCCGTGCCGAAAAAGTTTTCACTACTTCAGGCCAGGCATGACTGAGCAATTCAACCGATTCCGGTTCCAGATCTTCCAGTAATTCTTTGTAGTCATCCAGATTAATACTCATCGTGACACACTCTTATAAAAGATTATTGAGCAACTGTATGCAATGAATTCGCCAAGTTTTAATTAAAGAAAGTTGAAACAGCGGCATCCAGCGCATCGCGCATATCAGGGTCATCGGTAATGGGGCGTACCAGGGCAACGCGGCAAGCGGCATGGGCATCTACCTTTTTGACGATAAGGCTGCCGGCGTAAATCAACATACGTGTTGAAATGCCTTCGTCCAATCCATGACCTTTCAGATTGCGTGCACGTTCGGCAATCGACACCAGTTTTTCTGCAATCTCAGTGGATACGCCGGTTTCATGCGCGATAATTTCACTTTCAATGTCATGACTGGGGTAATTAAAATCCAGCGCGCCAAAACGTTGTTTGGTCGATTGTTTGAGGTCTTTCATCAAACTTTGATAACCCGGGTTGTAGGAAATGACGATTTGGAAATCAGCATGCGCATGAACGAGTTCGCCTTTTTTTTCCAATGGCAGGACACGGCGATTATCGGTTAATGGGTGGATTACCACGGTGGTATCCTGGCGTGCTTCAACCACTTCATCCAGATAGCAGATAGCGCCATAGCGCGCGGCGACAGCCAATGGACCATCTTGCCAGCGCGTGCCATTGGCATCCAGCAGAAAGCGACCCACCAAATCGGACGCAGTCATATCTTCATTACAGGCAACGGTAATCAGCGGTTTTTTTAATTTCCACGCCATGTGTTCAACAAAACGGGTTTTGCCGCATCCTGTAGGACCTTTCAGCATCATAGGCATGCGCACGGAATAGGCCGCTTCATATAATTCCACTTCATCAGCTACGGGATGGTAATAGGGCTCTGCGGTTACGCGGTATTGATCAATGATTTTGCTCATGATGAACTCCTGTTATAGCGATCTGATAAGTACTTTATTTTGATCAAAAAAAACCCCCCGATCCTGTTACAGGCAAAGGGGGCTCCAGGGTACGAAACCCGCTGTGTTTTAAACAGTCTTGCCGCGGTATATCACCATGGCGGTACCTTGCGATTGGGTAAAATTGTTGTAACCAATCAAACGGACATGATTGTTCGGATTTGCTTTATGACAAGCAGCGGCTTCTGCAAGCACTTTGTCTACATCAGTTTCACCAAACATAGGCAGCTTCCACATGTACCAGTAGGAATCCATCACATACTCAGGCTCCGTATGCTCGATGGCTGGGTTCCAGCCTTTACTGATTAAATACTGTACTTGCTTTTTGATATCTTTGTCAGCCATTGCAGGCAAATAAGAAAATGTTTCAAATTTACGGCTTGCCGGATCACTGACACGTGATTTGTAATCGATTACTTCGCTCATTATTTATTCCTTAATTTTAGAAAGATGAAGGAGAAAAGCAGCGTTAACCATTTTAACTCTTCTCCTTGAGTTATATATTCTTACTTGTGAGCTATGTCCAGCTTATCAACCGTATCAAACTCGAACTTGATCTCTTTCCATGTTTCCATGGCGATTTTCAGTTCAGGACTGCTTTTGGCTGCTTTGGTCAGAATAGCTTTGCCTTCTTTCTCGATTTCAACACCTTGGTTACGCGCTTCCACGCAGGCTTCTAATGCGACGCGGTTAGCGGCAGCGCCCGCAGCGTTACCCCATGGATGACCCAAGGTGCCGCCACCAAACTGCAAGCAGGCATCGTCACCAAAGATCGCGACCAGGGCTGGCATATGCCAAACGTGAATACCACCTGAAGCAACCGGGAATACACCTGGCATAGAGCCCCAATCTTGATCGAAGAACAGGCCACGGCTGCGGTCTTCTTTGATGAATTTATCGCGCATGGTGTCAATCCAACCGAGGGTTGCTGCACGGTCACCTTCCAGTTTACCAACCACGGTACCGGAATGCAGATGATCGCCACCCGACAAACGCAGCACTTTGGTTAAAACGCGGAAATGAATACCATGGTGTGGGTTGCGATCGAGCACGGCGTGCATGGCACGATGGATGTGCAGTAGCATTCCGTTATTGCGACACCAGTTAGCCAAACCTGTATTGGCGGTTAAACCACCTGTCAAGTAGTCATGCATAATGATCGGTGCACCCAATTCTTTGGCGAATTCTGCACGTTTGTACATTTCTTCCGGGGTTGGTGCTGTTACGTTAAGGTAGTGACCTTTACGTTCTCCGGTTTCACGCTCGGCTTTTTGGCAAGCTTCCACCACGAATTGGAAACGATCGCGCCAGCGCATGAAAGGTTGACTGTTAATGTTTTCGTCGTCCTTGGTCAGATCCAGTCCGCCGCGCAGACATTCGTATACGGCACGGCCATAGTTTTTGGCGGATAGGCCTAGTTTGGGCTTAATGGTACAACCTAACAGTGCGCGGCCATATTTGTTAAAACGATCGCGTTCCACTTGAATACCGGCTGGGGGTCCGCCGCAGGTTTTGACATAAGCAATCGGGAAGCGGACATCTTCCAGACGCAATGCGCGCAGCGCTTTAAATCCAAATACGTTACCTACGAGAGAAGTCAATACGTTAACGACGGAACCTTCTTCAAACAGATCAATCGGGTAAGCCACAAAAGCGTAGAAACAAGTGTCATCCCCAGGTACATCCTCAATCTTATACGCACGGCCCTTATAGTAGTCCAAATCGGTCAGCAGATCGGTCCATACCGTGGTCCATGTGCCTGTGGAAGATTCCGCAGCTACGGCAGCCGCTACTTCTTCGCGAGGCACGCCGGGTTGTGGTGTGATTTTAAAACATGCCAGAATATCAGTATCCAATGGGGTGTAATCAGGAGTCCAGTAAGTTTGTCTATACTCTTTTACACCAGCGTTATATATTTTTACTGCCATAGTTTCTTCTCCAGTTAAATTCCACTCAGTTCCAGCCAACCGTCCCGACAGAAATGAGAGGGGATTGCGTTACAAACAACAAACATGACTACTTAAACCTATGGATTGCACTATAGCGCTCTTTATACATAAGAACAAATAAGTAATATTGATATGTATAATAAGGTAATGCTTATATATATGCCTTAATTTTTCTGAATCGCTAACATGCTGCATCTAACCCTACGCCAATTGAAAGTGTTTGAGTCGGTCGCCCGGCATTTGAGCTATTCGCGCGCAGCCGATGAGCTTCACTTGACTCAGCCCGCGGTCTCGATGCAAATCAAGCAATTGGAAGACAATATTGGTTTACCGTTATTGGAGCAATTGGGAAAGCGAATTTATCTGACCGAAGCGGGACGCGAACTGTATCAATACAGCCGTTCTATAGCTCAACAGCTATCCGATATGGAAGTGGCTTTAGATGAATTAAAAGGAATGGAGCGTGGCAAGCTGAATATTTCAGTAGTCACTACGGCGAATTACTTTGCCCCCCATTTGTTAGCGAAGTTTTGCCAGCGTTACCGGGGTGTGACCGTGAGTTTGAATGTTTCCAACCGTGAAGCAGTGTTAAAGCAACTGGCGGATAATTTAATTGATCTTGCGATTATGGGGCAGCCTCCTGAGAATCTGGATATTGATAGCGAATCTTTTATGGAGAATCCATTGGTTGTCGTGGCACCGTCGGATCACCCATTGTGTAAAGAGCGATTTATTCCGGTAAAACGATTGGCCAAGGAAATTTTTCTCGTACGTGAATCCGGTTCGGGCACACGTAGTGCCATGGAGCGCTTTTTCGCCGCACATAAGGTTGCTATCAATAAAGGTATGGAAACAGATACAACTGAAGCGATCAAGCAAGCGGTGCAGGCGGGCATGGGGTTGGGTATCATGTCGTTGCATACTGTGGAGCTGGAACTTGAAACTAATCGATTGAAAATTCTTAATGTTCAAGGGTTTCCCATTGTTCGTTATTGGTATGTCGTCAATCGCAAGAATAAACGCTTATCCAGTGTTGCAAATGCATTTAGGGAGTTTTTACTAAAAGAAGCAGAAAAGCTGATGTTGGTATCAAAGCGATCATAATATTTTTGACGAATATAAAAATATCACGCATTCTTACGCTTGTTAATTGACTGACTTTTAGTCAAGTATAGTTCTTAATGAATGATCAACCTTAGCTTGATAAGATGCTGTCTAAGTGAATAAGTCGACTACAGTAAATGTTAGTGTTAGTTTATGGTGCGGCTTGGGTGCGCTATTGATTTTATTGATCGATTTCAATACATCATTAGGTATCGCCAGTGGTGTACCCTATATTATTATCGTATTAATTTCATTAAAATCACCGGACAAACGCTACACGATAGCCGTTGCAATATTATGTACTGTTTTAGTTTGGATCGGGTATCTAGGATCTCCGCCCAGTGATGTGGAAATGTATAAAGCTTATATCAATCGCTTCTTGAGCGTCCTGGCTATTTGGGTTACAACTATTTTGACTTTATTACAGCGCGATAGCATTAATCAATTGCACCAAGAACGATTGAAAAACTTACAATCGATCAGGGAGGCTGAAATTCAGCAAGAAAAATTAAAAGTGCTTAGAGCAACCATGAGAACAGTACAGGATATTACTGGCAATTTTCTGAACAATTTGCATTTTTTTAAGCTCGGGATTGATAAAAATAACTCGTTGTCACCGGAATCAATGAAGTGGCTTGATCAAATAACTCAGGAGACGACAATGCGGTTGAATAAGTTAGCAAATTTGGATGAGATACGGGAAAAAAAGATGGCTGGCGATCTGGTAGGTATCGATTATGAGCGACCAGCTAAAGAAAATAAAAAGAGGGATACCATCGACGGGTAACCTATAAATTGATTTGTTGAAATAAATAAAGAGGGTGAATAATGTCAGGACAAGGATCGGGTGGAAATGTCATCGCTGCAATATGCAGTTTTTTTATACCGGGATTAGGGCAGCTGGTGCAGGGGCGTTTACTGCCGGCTTTTTTGTTTTTTGCTATTTGTGGCACAGGTTATTTTTTTGCGGTACTGATTGTCCCTGCAGTCATCGGTGGAATTTTTCATCTCTGGTCAATTATTGACGCAGCCCGGTTTAATGGATCCGCGTAATCAATCGCAAGTTGAGGGTAATTATTGTCTATCGGACTTACCGAGCTTGCAGGGTTTTTGATTGTTTTGTCACTGATCGAGAGAAACGAATTATTTGAATCGGTATTCAGATACAATCCAAAGTTTTCACCACAACTATCTCCAAATAACTATTATATGTCAGCAGGCAAGCAGTTTCCGCAAAAAGTTGGTTTTGTCTCTCTGGGGTGTCCCAAGGCCTTGGTCGATTCAGAACAAATATTGACCCAGTTGCGGGCGGAAGGTTATGAAATATCGGCTTCATATCAAGATGCGGACTTGGTCGTGGTCAATACCTGCGGGTTTATTGATAGCGCCGTTGAAGAGTCATTGGATGCCATTGGCGAAGCTTTGGCAGAGAATGGTAAGGTGATCGTGACAGGTTGTCTTGGTGCCAAGGAAGATGGGGACGTCGTCAAAAAAGCTCATCCGCAAGTGCTGGCGGTTACCGGACCGCATGCGCTGCCGGAAGTCATGTCCGCGATTCATACGCATTTGCCACAACCTCATGATCCCTATACTAGCCTGATACCTCCGCACGGAATACGGTTAACACCGAAACATTATGCGTATGTGAAAATTTCTGAAGGCTGTAATCATCGGTGTACGTTTTGTATTATTCCATCAATGCGTGGCGATTTGGTGAGCCGTCCGATTCACCAAGTGATGCAGGAAGCCGAACACTTGGTGAATGCCGGGGTAAAAGAGCTGTTGATTATTTCACAGGATACCAGCGCGTACGGTGTTGATGTGAAATACCGTACCGGTTTTTGGCAGGGAAGGCCGGTGAAAACCCGCCTGACCGAACTTGCGTATGCTTTGGGGTCGTTGGGAGTATGGATAAGGTTGCATTATGTTTATCCCTATCCGCATGTGGATGCAGTCATTCCGCTTATGGCTGAAGGCAAGATATTGCCCTACTTGGACGTGCCATTTCAGCATGCAAATCCGCGCATTCTCAAAATGATGAAACGGCCCGCAAGTGCCGAGAATAATTTGGCTCGAATTCAACAATGGCGGGAAATTTGCCCTGATATTACATTGCGAAGCACCTTCATTGTTGGTTTCCCGGGTGAGACCGAGGCGGAATTTGAAGATCTTCTGGCTTTTTTACAGGAAGCGCAATTAGACCGCGTAGGCTGCTTTACGTACTCTCCTGTTGAGGGTGCTACTGCCAATCAGTTGTCTGACCATATTCCCGAGGCAATCAAACAAGAGCGTCGCGCCCGTTTCATGCAGCAGCAGGAAGAAATCAGCCGCCAACGATTGGCTGCGAAAGTAGGTCATACAATGACGGTTATGATTGACGAATTAACTGAGAGTCAAGTGATTGCACGAAGTAGTGCGGATGCGCCGGATATTGATGGAGTGGTTTATGTGGAAAATGCTGGACACTTGCAGCCGGGTGAGCTCATCGACGTGCAAATTTCTGGATCGGATGCGCATGATTTATTTGCTGTCATGCTAAATCGAGATCCTTCGCAACAGGGTGGTTTTCCGAATTCAGAAATGCATTGACTTGATGCTTGGTTGAAACAATACGAATCTATGAATTAATGAAAAGATTATTGTTGCATTGAGGGAGGGAATTTGCGGTGCAATTGATCGGTTTGGAAAGAGTTTTTACATTAACTGGAGAAACTCTGTGCGGTGTATTCCAGTAAATAGGAGTCTGAAAGCAATCTTTTTACTGCAATAGTTTGTTCTATTGTGATCTCACCCAATCCCAAGAACTGATCTTGCTCGGTATACAATCGAACCTGCCTTCCGTTCTTGATAATTCCATGCATGCTTGATGGGCATAAAATATTGCGTCCCTGCTGAATTTGTAATGCACTCAATCGATCCAGAGTAATTGAAGGGTAATCCTGTAGCAGATAATCAATGGGTAATAAAGAATTGTCGCGTTCGGATGCGCTCATATTTTCAAGTGCGGATAAGGTATAGGTTTGTGATAAATTAAAACGATCAATTGCAGTACGTCGTAAACCAGTCAAATAAGCGCCGCCGCATCCCATTGCTTTGCCAATGTCTTCAGCGAGCACTCGGATGTAAGTGCCGGTACTACATTGAATGCTTAATTGCAGTTCATTATAGTGGAGGGATTGAATTTGAATGTCATAGATGGTTATTTCGCGTGCTTGACGTTCAATGATTTCCCCCTTTCTGGCATAACAATAAAGTGGTTTGCCATGATGTTTGAGCGCGCTGAACATGGGAGGGATTTGTTTGATTTTTCCGATAAATTGTGACAGTGTTTTCTGACACTCTGCGAGTGTCGGGTTTTGAGCAGTGGCCGCAACCGGGCTGATTATGCCTTCCGCATCACCGGTAGTGCTCATAAAACCGAGCCTCAATGTTGCTTCATAGGTTTTATTGGCTCCCAACAGCACTGATGAGAATTTTGTAGCTTCGCCAAAACAAATCGACAGTAATCCGGTGGCCATAGGATCCAGCGTACCGGTATGCCCACATTTGGCGGCAAAGAACAATTGTTTTGCAGTCTGTAATGCCTTATTGGAAGAAATTCCATAAGGCTTATCCAATAATAAAACGCCACTGATATTACGTTTTCTTGACTTAATCAAATTATTCGGTGAAATACTAACGAGTAGTCAACTAAAATTAATTATTTATCTGAATCTGTTTGATGGATTGCCTGATCTTGGGCAATGGCTTCGTCGATTAATTTTGACAAGCGAAAACCACGTTCAACTGACTCATCATAAATAAAATGGAGTTGGGGTACAAGGCGCAATTTCATGCGGTGAGATAAATTTGAGCGTAAAAAACCTTTAGCGTGCTCCAAGCCTTTCTCTATCAGAAAATTTTCATCCTGATGCACTAGCGTAGTGTAAAAAACCTTGGCGTGACTATAGTCACGCGTTACCTCGACAGCGGTGATGGTAATTTGTTTAATTCGCGGATCCTTGATTTCATTCTGTATTAAGTCCGCTAATTCGCGTTGTATCTGATCAGCGATACGTAAACTACGGGAAAAATCTTTGGGCATGTGTGCTCTATATATGTCGTATGAGCACTTGCTATAGGAAGCGTGCAGTTTCGACAATTTCATAGACTTCCAATTGATCGCCTACTTGAATATCATTAAAATTCTTGAGTGATAAACCACATTCAAAGCCTTCTCTAACTTCTTTAACATCATCTTTAAAGCGCTTCAGTGAATCGAGTTCGCAGCTGTGAATTACTAAGCCATCGCGTAATACTCTGACTAAAGAATTCCTCTTGACGATGCCATCCAATACGTAGCATCCGGCTACTGCGCCTACTTTAGGTATGCGATAGATTTCACGAATATCAATCAAACCTAGAATACTTTCTTTGCGTTCAGGTGACATTAATCCTGAGAGTGCGGCTTTTATTTCTTCAACGGCTTCGTAAATGATATTGTAATAACGCACATCCACGCCGTTGGAAGCTATTAATTTGCGCGCACCTGCATCTGCGCGAACATTAAAGCCAATTATCACAGCTTTTGAAGCTAACGACAGATTCACATCTGATTCAATAATCGCGCCCACTGCGCTGTGAATAATATTGACCTTAACTTCATCAGTTGCAAGTTTTTGTAAGGCATACGCCAATGCGCCGCAGGATCCCTGGACATCCGCTTTGATGATCAATGATAGTATTTTCACATCTTCTTGCTGATCAAAAACGTTTTCGAGTTTTGCGGCCTGCTGTTTGGCAAGTTTCACATCCCGGTATTTACCTTGCCGGAATAATGCGATTTCTCGTGCTTTTCGTTCGTCATCCAATGCAAGAACTGTCTCGCCCGCTTCAGGAACTTCGGATAAGCCCTGAATTTCGACCGGAATAGATGTTCCTGCTTGTTTAATTGCTTTCCCATTTTCATCATTCATGGCCCGCACTTTCCCAAACACCGCGCCAGCCAGCAGCGCATCGCCACGTTTCAGCATTCCTGATTGCACCAGAATTGTAGCGACGGGGCCACGACCTTTATCCAGACGTGATTCAATCACGACCCCTTTGGCAGGGGTATTGATCGGTGCTTTGAGTTCCAATACTTCAGCTTGTAGTAATATGGTTTCCAGTAAGGTATCAATGCCTTGACCTGTTTTGGCCGAAACTTCAACGAACATGGTATCGCCTCCCCACTCTTCAGGTAAGACCTCGTGGGCAATCAATTCCTGTCTAATGCGTTCAGCATTCGCATCAGGCTTATCAATTTTATTGATTGCTACAATAATAGGCAGTTTTGCCGCTTTTGCATGATGGATCGCTTCAATAGTTTGAGGCATAACGCCGTCATCAGCGGCGACTACGAGAATAACGATATCGGTAATTTTAGTACCACGTGCGCGCATTGCGGTAAATGCTTCATGGCCGGGTGTGTCCAAGAAGGTGATCATACCGTGATCAGTTTCTACATGGTAAGCACCGATATGTTGGGTAATGCCGCCAGCTTCTCCGCCAGCAACACGCGTGCGACGAATGTAGTCCAACAGTGAAGTTTTTCCATGATCAACATGACCCATAACTGTGACTACAGGAGCGCGTGCAACCAATTCTGCTTCAGTAATGGAAGATTCACGGTCGGCCAGGAAAGTTTCGGGATTATCCATTTCGGCATATTTTGCAGTATGTCCCATTTCTTCCACAACGATCATGGCAGTATCTTGATCTAACATCTGATTGATCGTCACCATGCTGCCCATTTTCATCAATACTTTAATAACATCAGCAGCTTTAACTGACATTTTCTGTGCAAGTGCGCCTACCGAAATGGTTTCCGGAACCATAATGTCGCGCACAATCGGCTCTGTCGGAGCGAAAAATCCATGAATATTCTGTTCTTCCGCATGAACAGGCTTGCTATGTTTATCTCTACGGGTTCTCCAGCCTTGTCCGCCAGTAAGATCGCCGTGGGTTTTAACACCCCGTTTTTTGGTATTCTCATCTTTCCAGATGACTTGCTTAGCTTGTTTCTTTTTCTTATCTGTTTTTTCTTCAGCTTTTACTATAGGTTTATGTAATGTCCCGCCAGTCGGGCTGGATTGTGAATCTATATTGCCCGGTTGTTCAATTTCATTGTTCTTTGCGGTGCTTAGGTGTGCATCCGTGATGGGTTGAGTAGTCTCTGAAGGCTGTGGATTGATTGTTGCCGAGTTCGTTTCAGTAATTATTTCTGCCTTGGTAGCTTTCTTTTGTGCATGATCAGTTGCCTCAGTGCTTTTGCGCTCTCTTTTTTGTCTTACTTCCTCAGCTTGGCGTGCCATCAGCTCAGCTTGTTTTCTGGCTTCTTCATTGCGCAAAGCCAATTGGTCTTCATCAATGATGGATCCTGTTGCAGCTTGCTTTGTAACATCCGCCGATTTACTCGCTGTTGCGGGTATAGCATCAGCATCTCCAATCATCATTGGTTTTGTCAGTACGCGTCTTTTTCTGACTTCTACTTGAATGGTCCGTGCTCGGCCGGTACTGTCAGATTTCCGAATCTCCGAGGTTTGTCGGCGTGTTAGAGTAACTTTGCTTTTGGTCTCAGTCGTGCCATGGGTTTTCCTAAGATAATCAAGTAATAGAGCTTTATCTTGCTCAGTTAAACTGTCTTCCGCCAGCATCTTTTTTACACCGGCAGCTTTAAGTTGCTCCAGCAGTACTGCCGGTAGCAAACCCAGTTCATTCGCAAATTGTTCCACACTCATTTGAGCCATTTATAACCTTTCAACAATCAAAACTACAGATAGGTTTCACTATAAAATAAACAAATCGGCTAATCTATTATTAACCAGTTATTAAAATTAAGTAAACCAGGGTGCACGTGCTTTAATAATCAATTGATTTGCAAGTTCAATATCAATACCGGTCATCTCAACCAAGTCATCGGCAGCTAAATCAGCCAAATCAGATTGGGTAATGATACCCTTTGCTGCTAATTCTCGAATAATATTGATATCCATTCCTTCGATTGAAAGCAAATCTTCAGCAACATGCTCGACTTTTTCTTCATTAGCAATGGCATCTGTCAATAATACATTGCGCGCCCGATTTCTTATCTCATTGACTGTTTCTTCGTCTAATGATTCGATTTCCAGCATCTCATTTAATGGGATATAGGCTACTTCTTCAAGAGAAACAAAGCCTTCCTGCATAAGTATTTCTGCGATTTCTGCATCAACATCCAATTTTTGCATAAAAAGTTGACAGATTTGTGATGTTTCCTGTTCATGCTTGGTTTTAGATTCTTCAATGGTCATGATATTGAGCTCCCAGCCTGTTAGCTCGGAGGCTAAACGTACATTTTGCCCGCCTCGACCAATAGCCTGTGCGAGATTATCATCATCGACTACAATATCCATGCTGTGTTTTTCTTCGTCAACCATGATGCTGCTGATTTCTGCAGGTGCCAGTGCATTAATAATAAAAGTGGCGGGGTCGTCAGACCACAAAACGATATCAACACGCTCGCCCGCCAACTCGCTAATCACAGCTTGCACACGGGATCCGCGCATACCTACACAGGTTCCAATCGGGTCAATGCGTTGATCGTTCGATTTAACGGCGATCTTGGCGCGTGACCCTGAATCCCGGGCAGCTGCTTTAATTTCCAATAGCCCTTCTTCAATCTCTGGGACTTCTAATTCAAATAACTTCATTAGAAATTCAGGGGAGATGCGTGAAAGTTTTAGTTGCGGTCCCCTAGCCGCACGATCAACTTTGTATAAATAAGCACGCACGCGATCACCGACGCGCAAGTTTTCTTTGGGTATCATCTGGTCGCGTGGCAATTCCGCTTCAATTTTCCCAGATTCAATAATGGCATTGCCGCGCTCCATGCGCTTAATCGTGCCGTTAATTAAATAATCTTCTCGTTCAAGAAAATCATTCAAAGTTTGCTCACGCTCTGCTTCACGTATTTTCTGGAAAATTACTTGTTTTGCTGCTTGTGCTCCGATGCGCCCGAATTCTATGGGTTCCAGGGGTTTTTCAAGATGATCGCCTAGTTGGATATTAGTATCAATTTTTATTGCATCACTTAAAGCCACTTGGCGTGCTGAATCTTCCACGGAATCGTCGTTTACAACCAGCCAACGACGGAAAGATTGATGATCTCCTGTTTCTCTATCAATAGAAATGCGTGTTTCAATATCCTCTTGAAACCGTTTCTTGGTGGCGGATGATAATGCAAGCTCCAAAGCCGTGAAAACAATTTCTTTTTCAACTGATTTTTCACGCGCTAATGCATCAACTAACAGTAAAATTTCGCGGCTCATAATCCTCCAGTTTAATCCTTATCCTACAATCTTGGAACCAAACGAGCTTTTCCAACGTTACTTAATTCAAGGTCTAATAACTTTCCTTCGATTTCAAGTTTTATTATGCCATTATCCACTTCTCGTAAAATCCCTACAAAATTTTTTTGACCCTCTAAAGGGATGCGCAACTTTAATTTTATTGTTTCTCCTCTAAACCGAAGAAAATCCGCTTCTCTTCGTAAAGGTCTATCTAATCCTGGTGATGAAACCTCTAATCGACCATAATCAATATTTTCGACTGCTAGTAATCGGCTCAAGTGGTTACTGATTGTCACGCAATCGTCAATGCAAATACCCTCTGCCTTATCTACAAATATTCTTAGCAATTTGTTGTGTGCTGATCGTTCCACCTCGACCAACTCATAACCCAAACCATGCAGAGTTGATTCCAGTAATTCTTCCAGTGCCATAGCTCCACCACAAATAAAAAATGGGCTGAAAAAGCCCATCGCATCTACTACGTCAATTTTAACAAATATTTATAAAATATGGAATATAAACTTCGCAAAAGAGTAATGCCTTAGCGATTTTCAACGTTTTCTATTCGCATCCTGTTGTCAGCTTTTTTGTAGGACTATGGACTCAGTTTACTGCTTTCGAAATAAGAACACCGCATCTATTAGAGTGCCAATGATACAATTCTGATCCAGTGTATTGAACTGTAAGTACTGGAGACCAAGCATGCCGACCATTGAATCAATATTAAACGAAACTCGAGTTTTTTCACCTGCGAAAGAATTTTCCACCAAAGCCAACATACCCAGCTTTGAAGCATATCAAGCTTTATGTGCGGAAGCGGAGGAGGATTATCTGAGTTTCTGGGCAAAACGGGCACAAGAACAGATCGCATGGCATAAACCTTTTACGCAAGTGCTGAATGATCAGATGGCTCCCTTTTTTCAGTGGTTCGGTGACGGTGAGTTAAACGTTTCTTATAATTGTCTTGATCGGCATCTGGAGACACAAGCCGATAAGGTTGCTATCATTTTTGAGTCCGATGACGGAGAAATAACACACTCAACGTACCGCGATCTTCACCAACGTGTTTGTAAGCTTGCTAATGCACTGAGATCAAATAACATTAACAAAGGCGATCGAGTCATCATTTACATGCCGATGCGTATTGAAGCGGTTGTTGCAATGCAGGCCTGCGCACGTATTGGTGCAATTCACTCAGTGGTATTTGGCGGGTTCTCAGCCAAAAGCTTGCATGAGCGCATCCAAGATGCGGGTGCAGTAGCAGTTATCACGGCCGATGAACAGGTGCGCGGGGGTAAACGCAATCCGCTCAAATCAATTGTTGATGAAGCCTTGAATAAGGTTGACGCGATTTCCGTACGATTGGTCGTGATTTATCAACGCACGGGCGCCGCTATTCGATTTGATCCCGTACGTGATGTTTGGTGGCATGAGCTTACGGAAAATGCCAGCCTCCAATGTGAGCCTGAATGGGTGGGCGCTGAACACCCATTATTTACACTTTATACTTCGGGATCCACGGGTAAACCTAAAGGGGTTCAGCATTCCAGCGCGGGCTATTTGCTTGGAACCAAACAAAGTATGCAATGGATTTTTGACTACAAGCCTACCGATGTGTTTTGGTGTACCGCGGATGTCGGCTGGATTACCGGTCACAGTTATGTGGCTTATGGACCTCTTGCGATGGGAGCTACCCAAGTAATTTTTGAAGGAATACCGACTTATCCTAATGCCGGGCGTTTTTGGGACATTATACAAAAGCACAAAGTTACGACATTTTACACGGCACCCACCGCAATTCGCTCATTGATTAAGCTCGGTGCGGATTTGCCAGAACAATACGAGCTTTCATCATTGCGATTGCTGGGCTCTGTAGGTGAACCAATTAATCCTGAGGCCTGGATGTGGTTTTATGAAAAAGTAGGCCGATCACGATGTCCGATCGTTGATACTTGGTGGCAAACGGAAACCGGCAGCCATATGATTGCACCGGCTCCGGGTGCAATTGCGCTCAAGCCGGGTTCATGTACTTTTCCTTTGCCGGGAATTTTTGCGGCGATAGTCGATGAAGCTGGGCATGATGTCGAAAACGGTAAGGGCGGTTTTCTGGTAATCAAAAAACCATTTCCCTCACAGATTCGTGCCCTGTGGGGTGATCCCGAGCGCTTCAAAGAGACTTATTTTCCAGAGGATATGGGTGGCAAGTATTATTTGGCAGGTGATTCCGCATATCGTGATATGGAGGGTTATTTTTGGATCATGGGTCGTACCGACGATGTGCTGAACGTATCCGGGCACAGGTTGGGAACGATGGAAATTGAATCGGTGCTGGTGGCGCATCCCTCGGTTGCAGAGGCTGCCGTGGTTGGTAAACCCCATGAGATAAAGGGAGAAGCTGTGATAGCTTTTGTGGTGCTAAAAGGCCAGTATCCACATGCAGAGGAAATTACGCAAATCACTCATACATTGCGTGAGTGGGTGGCGAAAGAGATTGGCCCTATTGCCAAGCCTGATGAAATTCGTTTTGGAGAAAATCTACCGAAAACCCGATCCGGAAAAATTATGCGCCGACTATTGCGCAGCCTTGCCAAAGGTGAAGAAATCACCCAGGATGTTTCCACGCTGGAGAATCCGGCTATCCTTGAACAATTAAAATATCCAGCACAATAGTATTTTCCGAATTAAAGATTTTCAAGAAAAAACGGAGAGATATGTCATTGCCTCTTATTACCGATTATGAATATGGCATTAGTGCCATTGATGCACAATTTCACCGTCCTAGACGAGCAGCGATACACTTGATTGTCGAGAAAGGGGTGGCCGCCCTGGTGGATACCGGTACATCCTTTTCCGTTCCGGGTGTAGTTGCAACGCTCAAGCAAAAGAATATTGCTGTTGAAGACGTGGCCTATGTGATTTTGACGCATATTCATCTTGATCATGCCGGCGGCGCAAGCCAGTGTATGCAATTTTTCCCGAATGCCAAACTGGTTGTTCATCCTCGTGGCGCGAGCCATATGGCAAATCCGATACGACTTGTTGCCGGTGCAATGAGTGTTTATGGAGAAGCCGAATTCAAACGTGTATATGGTGAAATTGTTCCGATTAATATCGAGCGTATCATGGAAGCGCCTGACGAAAGCCGCATTAATCTTAATGGGCGTTCGCTATTGTTTCTTGATACGCCTGGTCATGCGCGTCACCATAACTGCATCTATGATGAGTGTAGTCAGTCTTTTTTTACGGGTGATACTTTTGGAGTTTCGTATCGTGAGTTCGATGTCAATGGTAGAGAATTTGTCTTTCCGACCACTTCGCCCGTTCAATTTGATCCTGTTGCGGCACATACTTCAATCGACCGCATCATAAGTTATAAACCACGCTATGCGTATTTGACACACTATAGTCGGATTGGCAATTTAGAATATCATGCGCAATCCCTGCATGATCTGATTGATGCGCACGTTGCGATTGCGCAACGCGCAAAAGATAATGGGGGTGAGAGACAGTCAATCATTTCCAGGGCGTTAAGAAATTTGCTTTTGCAAAAATTGGCAGAACACGGTTGTCAATTGCCGCCAAATGAAATAAATGAGCTCTTGAACACGGATATTCGTCTGAATGCACAAGGATTGATTCATTGGCTTGATCAACCACCTGATCGATTTAAGCAATTATGATTGATCCAACTCAGTTTATATTTTAATTTTTGAATAAAAAATGGGATCAGGGCAATTGAATTAATTACCTTAATCCCATTAAATTGGAGAGTCTATGCAGTAATTTTTTTTCTCGTGTAGTACATTCTGCTTTTGGGTGAGTCGCTTAACATAGCAATCACGAGATAGTTGATGTACAGTATTGCGCCGAGAATGACATCAGAAATAAACCAGTCTGTTACAGATTCCGGTAAATCAAACACTGATAAAACACCAAAAAATGTGGTTGAGATGACTATTGCCGAAATAATAAAAATTTGACTCGTTTTCATAAAATCTCCTTATAAATAAAGTTTATTAAGATTGTGTATTAAGAGGACCTCACATGAGGCGCTTACCTCATAAACACGCCTTTTTCTATCGTTGTTTTAAATTAACGCATTCTGGGTGTGGATGTTCCTTTGAACACGCCGATTGCTAGGTAGCTTATATAAAGAATGACAGCAAGTGCACCATCGGTAATTACCCATTCTAGAATTGATTGTGGCAATCCAACCATGAATAAAACCCCAAAAAAAAACTCCACTGATAACTAGTGCTGCAATAGCAAAAATTTGATTGGTAGTCATGAGAATCTCCTTAATTAAAAATTATCAAAATTGTTTAAAAATACGTTACTGATCATTTGACGAATAACTTCACAAAAAGTTCACACTTATTTCACATTTAATTCACATTATTTCCGAACGCTGGGAATCTTAGCTTTGTCATGTCACAATGAATTGTGTTTAATTTGATAATAATAAGTGCCTAGCAAATCCTGCTGCCTTATAAAGATAAGAAACAAACAAATTTCAGCGATGATTTGCTGCCAGCTCCTTCCAACTCTCGGTGAGAAATTCTGATTCCAAAAGCAAGAAATCGCACCGGAGAAACTGAGAAGCTAAGCCAACAAACTGTATAGTTGCATCTTATATCTTGGGGCTCTGGGACGTAATTAAGAAAAAACGGAGAAAAAGGCGGTAATTCTAAAGTTATAAGTGTCTGTTTATCCGTGTATCTTAATTCTAATTACACTCCAAGATATACTATCAGACAGCTATGTTTTTTCACTGCTTATGGGTTTTATCGGCGAGGAAGCGGGCAAGGATGTCGTCTTGAGATGAGTGGATGTAATGGTCTTCGGTACCAGTTTCCTGGCGAATTCCGGTTTACCGATATGGGTCAGAATGAGCGTAGCGCTCAATCAGCTTAATCCGACGACATTTTACACCTGAGGTGTGGAAGAATATGCCGATTACCCGGTATTAACGACATCATGAGTATTTGAAAATGCGTTCTCTTTTAATTGGTTCTATTGTATTTTTGCTCAGTGGGTGTTTATCTATACCCTATAATATCGCACCGGTGGACGGATTTGAACTCAATAAATATTTGGGGAAGTGGTATGAAATTGCCCGGCTTGATCATTCGTTTGAACGTGGACTGGAGAACGTGACCGCGGAATATTTTTTGCGCGATGACGGTGGTGTCAAAGTTATCAATAAAGGTTTCTCGGTGGTGGAAAACAAGTGGAAAGAAGTGGCAGGCAAAGCATATTTCATTAGAGGTCAGCAAGAAGGTTATTTGAAGGTCTCTTTCTTCGGTCCATTTTATGGCGCCTATATTGTGTTTGAATTAGATCGGGAAAACTATCAATACGCTTTCGTGACCAGTTATGACAAATCGTATCTTTGGTTATTAGCAAGAACACCGGCGGTTAGCGATGCATTAGTTGATCAGTTCATGCAACGAGCTGCAGAACTGGGTTTTGCAACGGATAAGTTGATATTTCCGCGGCAGGATGAATGAAAACGATAAGCTTTGCATGTTGACCGGATAAAGCGGTATGCAACAGATATTGATTACCTTAGGAATCATTTTGCTGGTGCTGGGTTTGTTATGGTCTTGGTTATCGCAGTTACCCTTAGGGCGCTTACCCGGCGATATTCATATCGAGCGCGAAAATTTTAGCTTTCATTTTCCGTTGATGACCGGTTTGGTGATTTCCATTGTACTGACACTGATTATGTGGTGGTTGCGTAAGTAAAGTTTTTCGCGTCTGCTGAGCTTTTTTATTTTTTGTTAATTCCCACGGTGTGTTTCCGACTTTACTTTATATTCACCCCCGTCACGCTTGCCATTGATTATAAAGAATGCTTGACCTTACTCTTTCCAAAGAACAACAAGAAATATTGGCGAAATTCCTGGATGACAAAGACCGGGATGCAATAATTCATCAGTGGCTTAAGGAATGGGGCCTGGGTCCATTGCAAACGCGCGTGATCACACGCATTCTTCTACCTAAATTAGTCAAGTATCTTGGCCAAGGTGGATTGGAAGTCTTGCAGTGGCTGGATGATAAGCTAAAGCAACGATTTTCTGCCTATCATGCACTTAGCGAAAAGCTTGCCCAAGCAGTTCTGTTCAAAATTACGCGCGCAAAAACACTGGAATCCTTGATCGTACTGCGTAATACAGTATCACAACACGTCGATCCAGAACAATGGAAAGTATTGGATCAGCAGACCAAACTCTGGATTCAGCAATTCAACCGGTTAGACTTGATCAGTTGTAGCCTGGGCGAACTCAAAGCGCCCATTCGCTTGCAGATTGATCAGCCTAAACTGGATAGCTGTCAGCCGTCCAGCCGCTGGTTACGAGCATATAACGATTTTGTCCCTCTGCTGGGCCGTGCCCATGAATTACAGCAACTGCAATTCTGGTGCAATTTCGATGCAAAGTTTAGCTGGCAGGTCATGATCGGCGAAGGTGGCATAGGAAAAACCCGTCTGGCGCATGAATTTGCCAAAGTGTGCCGGGATACGCCATGGGACAGTGGTTTTTTGGATCATGCAGCACTTGATCAATTGGTGCAACACGATCAATTTGCCAATTGGGCGTTGATGGTCGATACCCTGATCATCATCGACTACGCTGCCACCAAGCTGGAAAGTCTGAAAAAATTGATACAGCAATGCGTGCGTATCACCCGCGATGAAACGATACAACCCGCGGCCAAATTACGCATATTGTTGCTTGAGCGCCATGCCGAACGAGAACAAGGCTGGATGAAAGAAATTTTGACAACCGGCGAAGGCGCATTGACCGACGACATCCAGGATGCCTGGCAACCGGCCATGAAGTTGCTACCGCCGCAGCATCACGATACAGAGCAAACCATGCAGGAAATTCTGCAAGCAACCCTGACAAGCTGGGAAAAGCTGCAGAAAAAATCTGCACCGCAACTGCCACATTTTTCTACTGCCGATTATCAGCAGCTTTGGCGTAATACTAGCGGGCGACCGCTGTATTTGCAAATGGCCGCATTGCACAATTGCGAGATAGGTTCCGCCAATCAATTTCTGACATGGCGTTCTGCGATGTTGTTGCAACAAGCCGTCGAGCGCGAGCGCGGCTATCTACGCAAATTATGCAAAGCGGCTGGTGTTCCGATGACATTGTTGGAGCGGATGGTCGCGTTGCTGGTTTTTTCCGGAAAAATATCCCTGCAGCACCCATATTTGTTCAATATCATTCGACAGGAAGCTGAAAACTGTGGTTATCCGCAAACCGAACCCGCTAAGACGGGTAACGTGCTCGATCAATTCCTAGCCGATGCGAACCGCGCCGATGGGATGCTCAATCCGATTCAACCCGATCTGATCGGTTCAGTGTTTGCCGTTACTATTTTGCGCCAAGGCGCTGGCTTACAAAAAACCTTGCAGCATGCCATCGTGCTGGGTGGCGAAACGGCCTGGGCTAATTTATTGCGTTCTACGCAAGACTTATACCCAATCGATGATTTGGCTCTGGCGGATTGGCTGATTCCATTGTTAAATCATCAATCCCGGAATGAGTTATGGCAGATTGCCGGTATGTTGCCGCAATACAGTGTTTCCTTAAGGAGTTTCTCGGTTAGAGTATATCAAGCACTATTGAGTCAATCTGTTGCTGAAGATTTACCGGAGCAGGCATTGATTTTCAATAATCTGGGTAGTTTGTATGGTGAACTGGGACGTCACGAAGAGGCGCTGGAAGCGGTACAACGTGCAGTTGAAATGCGGGAATGTTTAAATGCAAAGAATTCAGGTGTGTTTGAGCTGGATCTAGGGGGTAGTTTAAATAATCTGGGTATTCGTTATGATAAATTGGGCTTTCTTGAAAAAGCGTTAGAAGCAACGCAACATTCAGTTGAGATTTATGAACGTTTAAGCGAAAAGAAACCAAATGCATTCGAAGCGTATTTGGCGATAATTTTAAACAGTCTGGGTAATCGTTATCGTAAGTTGGGATATCGCAAGAAAGCGTTGCAAGCGGGACAGCGCTCGCTTGAAATACTAGAACGTTTAAGCGCAAAGAATCCCGATGCATTTGAGTCGGATATGGCGAAGAGCTTGAACAGTCTGGGTGGTTTCTATAGCGAGTTGGGACATTGCAAGGAAGCGTTGAAAGTGGCGCGACGTGCAGTTGAAATTTATGAACGTTTGAACGCGAAAAATCCCGATGCATTTGAGCCGGATCTGGCGAGTAGTTTGAACAATCTGGGATTATTTTACAGTGAATTGAAACTTCACCAGGAAGCGCTGGGAGCGGCGCAACGTGCAGTTGAAATTTGCGAACGGTTAAGTGAGAGAATTTCAGATAGATTTGAGCCAGATTTGGCGATGAGCTTGAACAATCAGGGTCGTTTCTACCATGAGCTGGGTCAACGCGAAGAAGCTTTAGCAGCGGCGCAACGTGCAGTTAAGATTTATGAGCGATTAAGCGGAAAAAATCCAGACGCATATGAATCGGGTTTGGCGATGAGTTTGGGTACTTTGGGTTCTATTTTTCGCGGCAATGAGGATGCGCTCGCCGCAGCAACATTCATCCGTGGAATTCAGGTATTAAGCCGCTTGTTTTTCCGGATGCCGATGGCATTTGACCACTTGATGGTCAAACTCTGCAAAGCCTATTTTTCTTGTTGCGCACACGCGGGACAAGACCCCGATGAAGAATTATTGATACCCATAATGGAAAAACTGGAAGCATTGAGCAGCGAATCATCCGCAGCGGATTCCAATTGAAATTCGCTTGGATTATCAGGTAATTTCGCCTGTTATTTCCTTCGTCAATTGATGAACCACCTTACCATTGCTATTTTGCAACATCACTTGCAAAGGCATTTTTGCCCCGCGCATATCTGGCGCAGGAAAGACAAAGATCGTATGACGCCCTGTAACTTCGAGGTAGTTTTGTATATGCTTCGGTGATCTCCTGGTCATTTAGGTTTGGTTTTGGCAGCGGCGAACGGATTTCTTCATGGTTAAATTGAGAAAAAAGGTCATTTTGATAGTTTTAGCTTAATCAGAAATTAAGAGATTTGGATGAAAGATTATACGAGGTAAATTGATACAGAGGCACTATCGATAAGTCAGAAGTTGCATTACAACAAATGAGGAGGGATGGTCAGGTTATTGATTTAAATTTTCTTTCTTTAGGTGATGAATACCTACACCGTGTTCATACACGAGCTTTCCTCCCATCCAGCCTGCACTGCAAAGAAAAATGAATCCCATAATCGAAAAAGAAATGGCCATTAAACCTGGTTGCTCAAGATGTGTGCCATTTAGACGCAGAAACAAGCTGACCGCATAAAAAGACCAACTGATCATCATAAGTATCATGTGCTGATTCGCAATCTTGAGTGCAGGGCTCTGTTGATCGATTTTTCCAAGTTCCAATAGGCCGGTCATCATGGCAAGCAATGCGGTGATCGTTCCGATGATAAGCAACACCCCAGCTACCCACCCTACTTGTTCATTTGTAAAGAGACTGGCAATGTCTGCCATTGTTGCAAGAAACCAAGTTGCGATTGGAAAATGAACTAACATTGGGTGGATAGGGTGTTTCATGTGGATTATTTCCTGGCTAGCTAAATAAACAGACTCAGTAATGTGAGAAAACCGGCCACCGCCACACCTGCATGGATGAGCACGACATTTTTCGGTGCAATGCTACCCTTTACATGGATCGAAGCGAGATAGAATCCACCTAATGCAGCCACTACAAGCAAACCAAGCGCGGCCGTCAAACGTCCGTCTCCTGAGCCTTCCAGAACCAGCAGAATTAACATGACCAGACCTGTTGCACCTAATAAAGCATGCACTATGGACAAAGACCAGGGTGCTAACTGCCCGGAAAATATTTTCATGGCTAATACAACGCCACCGACAGCTGCAATTGCTAAAACTATGATTAAATATGTAAGCATTAATTTCTCCTCTCTTCCTATAATATTATGAGGATTTGTACTTTACTTTATATTTTGGAGCTTTTGCAATAAAAATATGCCAAAACTTTTAAGATTAATTATCACAAAAAGCTAGAATGTTCTCTTTATCATTGCTAGGTCAGAGTCAACAATCCTTAGTCACCGCTTTACTTCGCCACCGCAATGGACTTACGGTGGATGAGCTGTCACATTTATTATCTATTTCCCGCAACGCAGTGAATCAGCATCTTTCCAGTCTTGGCAGTAGTGGTTTTATTCAGAGCGCTATGCTGGAAAGTACAGGGGGCAGGCCGAGCAAAATTTACTCATTATCTCCGAGCGGCCTAGAGTTATTCCAAAGGCGCTATTCGTTTATTGCAAAGCTGCTTCTTTCCTGGGTTGATAAAAATCTGGGTGAACAGGAGTCACAACTGTGTTTGCGCTCACTTGGAGAGCAAATGGCCGGAGAATTTGAAAGTCGTATGACAAAACAATTGTCATCTGCTGATAGATTGCGTGAAGTAGTGACCATTATGTGTGAGCTTGGTTATGATGCAAGCGTGAAGCAGATTTCGGAGAGATATACTGAGATTATCGCTAATAACTGTATTTTTTATAAGCTTGCGGAAGAATATCAGGGGTTCTGTGCGCTTGATTTGAGTTTCTTGGCTTCACTGTTAAAGGTTGATATCGAGCATAAAGAATGTATAGTCAAAAAAGGAAATTACTGCTGTTTTGCGATTGCAAGCCCTGTTGGTTAGAAATTTGCACGGCGCTTATACTTTAACAATACTTTTAGTCATGCCCACAATCGAATTTCATTAAAAGCCGATATCCTCAAGCCGACCGCACTCGGCGCTTGCAGTACCCAGGTTGCAGCATTGATTCTGTCACATTATTTTGCGCCGAGATTGCGCATGAACAACCGGGCTTGCAATAGAAAAATAAATGGTGTGGGTAGTATTGAAGAGGCTCTATAGAAGGACATTCTTAATGAATGTCTTGTCTATGATGTACCCCCCAGTGATACTGAGGGTACATATTCTGTACTAAAGTTAAAATTTAATTATGAGCTCTGCCACCGGACTGATGCATATGGCTATGGGCTTCTTCGGCATGCTTGGTTGCTTCATCGGCATGTCCCATTTCAGCGTGCTTGATAGCTTCATCTAAATGCTTGACAGCTTGATCCATATGAGCATCGGCACCTGCTGCCAATGCTGCATTAGCTTGATCCCGGCTTTCCTTGGCATGCTCAAGCAATTCTTTGGCATGCCCCATTTTCCCATGCTTGATAGCTTCGTCAATATGTTCCATCGCCTTCATTTTCTCTGGTGCGTCGGATGCTGTAGCCTGGGTACTCAAGAAAAGCGCCAATATTCCAATTGCAATAATATTTGATATCTTTTTCATGACTATTACTCCTTATGATATTGAAGATAATTAATATCAAAACATCCTTAAAAAGATTGTGCTATTTGACCGCACATAGCAATTGTCATGGAAAAGGCCGACTTGCTGGATACTTTCGCATAGCACATCCCTTCTTTATATCATATATCGCTACAAAACAGTAACACTAAAAATTGAGATGCAATTGGCACGAGTTGTTGTGTTCCTGCAATGCCAAAGATTGCTTATCACAATTTTCCGAATAACCTACATTACCAGTACATGATAACTATTTTTATGTAACCTCATAAGCTGTATAGTCCGCAATAACAAATATGAGCCCTAGTCTGGAAAGCATTTTTGTGTAACATAAGATAATGATTCTTATGTTTAAATTTGATTCTCCAATTTTAATACTGAAGCAAATGAAAAAAAAGAAAACTGCATCATTGGTGTTTCAGATTTTAGGGGTTGCTTTATTAACCATAATCTATTTTGCGACCGGCAAATTGGGTTTGATTTTTCCTTATATGGGATCGAACATCACCTTATTCTGGCCTCCCGCGGGAATAGCCCTTGCGGCACTCATGGTTTGGGGATTTTGGTGCTGGCCGGGTATTTTTTTGGGTGCATTGCTAGTCAATTTAACCACCGGTGATCTTATGTTATCCACGGCCAGTCTCATTGCATTAGGTAACACTCTAGGACCGATATCAGGTGCGATATTGCTTAAGCAAGTGGTCAATTTCAAAAATGATTTTTCGCGCAGCCGCGATTTGCTGGCTTTTATCCTCATCGTGCCGGGTTGTATGTTATTGCCATCCAGTCTCGGTGTGTTGGCTTTATTTATTAGTGACAATCTGGTAGCGGATCAGATACAACAAGCCTGGCTAGGTTGGTGGTTTGGCGATATTGTAGGCATATGGATTTTTGCTCCGCTATTATTAGTTGGGGTAACTTCTTATAAAAATAAGCCAACTCGTCACGAAGCTTTAAACGTTGAATCCATCTTTATTATCATTGTCTGCGTTGTAATTGCTTGGGTGGTATTCGGAAGTGCTTTTGCACTCGGAGATTTGCAACTATCACTCGCTTTTCTGGTATTCCCTCCTTTGATCTGGGCATGTTTGCGTTTAGGTACGGTTGATGCTGTGCTAGCAGCAACGGCTATTTCCATGATAGCAGCCTGGGGTACTGCGCAAGGCCTGGGTCCTTTTGTAAATGGTTCTTTAACGCTAGATCATTTTATTTTGTGCGTTTTTGTCGCCACCAATATGATGATCGCATGCTCAATCACCGGCCTCCAGACTGCGCGCAAGAATGCTCATCGAGATTTAGTGAATAGTGAGTTACGTCTGCGTCTGGCTCTGACTGCTGCCAATGAGGGCCTGTGGGATCTTAATGTCCAAACGGGAGAAGTATTAGTAAATCCGGAATATGCGTTGATGCTTGGTTATTCGCCCCATACATTTGTAGAAACTAACAGTAAATGGCGGGAGCGCTTGCATGCGGAAGATCAGGAACGGGTATGTCGAATTTATCAGGAATACATTAGCGGTTTGCGTGAAGATTATCAGGTGGAATTTCGACAGCTTACACAGCAGGGCACTTGGAAATGGATATTGTCACACGGTAAGCTGGTGGAATACGACGATCAAAATCGTCCGTTGCGTATGCTGGGCATACACACCGATATTGAAGAACGCAAAACCAGAGAAATCGCTTTAAAAAGAAGTGAGGAAGCGCTGAATCACTCTTTGGAAGAATTAAAGCTATCCGAAAAGCATCAGCGTGAGCTACGTATTTTGGCGGAGCGCGAACAAAGCCGTATGGGTGCCTTGCTTGCAGCCATGAACATTGGTATTTTGTTTGAAGATAACGAACGTCGGGTTGAATACGTGAATCCGGCTTTTTTGAGGATGTGGTTAGTCAACGAACATGACGATCTGACAGGATTGCCTACGAAAATTGTTCTGGAAAAATCCACAGAACGTTTTGCGCAGCCGACTCATGCCTCTAAGTTTGTTCTCAATGTTATGCATACGCATGAAATTAGCGAACGCTTCGAACTGGAGCTAAGCGATGGTCGCATGCTAACCCAATTATCGTATCCGGTTACTGATGCAGAAGGTAGGCTATTAGGACGGTTATGGATTTACGAAGACATAACGCAAGAACGTCAAACCGCTCAGCAATTGTTGTATTTAGCCGAGCGTGATCCGTTAACCGGCCTTTACAATCGACATCGCTTTCAGGAGCAACTCGAATCTTTGATTGCAAACTGTTTGCGTAGCCGGGGAAAATTTGCTTTGTTATATTTCGACCTGGATGATTTCAAATATATCAATGATACTTTCGGGCATAGCGCGGGTGATACGGTATTAGTCAGAGCTGCCGGTGAAATATCCAGCATTATTCGGCAGATAGAAATTTTCGCCCGGCTCGGCGGTGACGAGTTTGCCATACTCAGCATTATTCATCCGGAGGAGGAAATAAATGTTTTACCCTCCCGCATTATCACTGCTATTTCATCCATTCCATTGCGTTTTCATGGTAGAAATATTCGTCTTACAAGCAGTTTGGGTGTAGCGATCTTTCCAGAGCACGGCGAAACCACCGAAGATTTGATTGCGCATGCGGATACCGCGATGTATCAGGCCAAAAACCAAGGCAAAAACACATGGGCAATTTATGATTCGGCACGAGATGATTCGGAGGCTATGTTGCAACGAATGACATGGCGTAGCAGAATCGCTCAGGCATTGGAGCAGGATCTGTTCGAGTTGCATTTTCAAGGCATTTATTTAACCAGTGATAAAATGCTCAGTCATATTGAGGCACTGATCAGAATGCGGGATCTGGAGCGATCGGGTCACTTGATCATGCCAGGTCAATTCATTCCAATTGCTGAGAAAAGTGGTCAAATTCTGGATATTGATCGTTGGGTTATAAAAGAGTGTATCGAGAAATTGGCCAATGATCTTAGTATGCCACCACTGGCGATCAATATTTCCGGGCGAACATTCGATGAGCCTTCCTTACCGCTTTATATTCGAAAATTATTGATGGAACGAGGTGTTGAACCTGGTCGCCTGATTATTGAGTTAACCGAAACCGCTGCCGTTTCTGATATTCAGGATGCTCAACGTTTTATTGAGTCCATTCATCAGTCAGGCTGTAAAGTGTGCCTGGATGATTTTGGCAGTGGTTTTTCCACCTTTGGTTATCTTAAGTACTTAGGCGTGGAGATTCTGAAAATAGATGGTCTGTTTATCACTGGCTTGCACAATAATCGGGACAATCAGGTTTTTGTTAAAGCGATGGTGGATGTGGCGCATGGATTAGGAAAAATAACCGTGGCGGAATACGTTGAAGATGAAGATACCTTTAGGATGGTTAAAAAGTTGGGTATCGATCTGGTGCAGGGATATAACTTCGGTAGACCCAGTAAAACGTTACCCAAATAAGTTAGGCTATATTTAAAAATTTGATGGTTAAATAAACATCCTGCAGCAAGTTGCTAAAATGTTTTATTGCGGATGCATCCATATATTCAGTTAGTTTGATTCCGACGGTGTCCTGATCGACAAGACCACAATCAACGGAAAGATAGAATGGGTATTACGAGTTGTCAGCCGGAAGTATCGCCTGCGATTGATAGTGGAGCACAAAGACAGATGTGTTAATGTCCGTTCTCCTGAAACTCATATTGAGCAGGGAATATAAGCATGACAAGGGGGCGGTTATGTGGTGACGCTGCGGCTCTCCGTTTGAGAGTCTTGTAGGTTATTCCTTCACTTGTTTTTGTCTTGATCAGCTGCTTCGAAAATGTTTTTCAATGGCCTGTTAGGCCAGCAGAGCCGCTACAATACCGGTGATGAATATTCCATCAAATGTACCTGCACCGCCGATCGAGGCATACGGTGCGCCGAGCCGGAAAATATCCTTTATGCGCAATAAATCTGCGCCGATCAATACTCCTAATGTGCCGCTGATATACGCTAACGAAGCACTTTGTTCCGGACTGATTGATAATCCCACTAATGCGACACTAATTGGAGCGATCAGAACCGGCATGCCGATGCCAAGCCCCTGAATCGGACGACTGAAGACATAGATAGCTGATGCTGCCCATGATAAAGATTTCCAGCAGTGTGAACGAGAGACTCAGCGTGCTATTGGAAAACAAGTAAATCGATAGCGTCACCGGTATCAAACAGCCTCCAAGATTGATAAAAATCTGTGTTTCATTATGAAGTGATGGTGCGGGGCTTCCAATCGAATCCTTACAGGCAGGGTGTGTGAATGCCTGCTTAGATGTATTTCTTTTAGTTTTTGTGACGGGTAGATTCACGGTGCTGCCAAGCAAGGAAAGAAACAGTACCATCAATCCAAATTCCGGCGACAGCCCCAGCTTTACAAGAGCAAAAGACAGTAACTTTACCTGGATTAAAATCACCAGGATGCCGAGTAGAGCAATGAAAAATAGCAGGTGAATCGGAGAAAAATAGTTTTTCATCAGATTGTAGGGTATCAGAGTGTGAATATACTGCTCAGTGGCATTATTCTTTAAATTCAGTAGAAAGAAATTTGATTATGATGTTTCTCCAAGAACTGGTTTAAGAATAGCTACGATAAAGAGAGTGCGGTCGAACTCGAATTTTCCTGGGTGTCAATTAGAAATAAAATAATCAATAATTGTTTATCTGCAAGACTTGAAGGGCTATATTCGCTGCAGTAAGAGAATGATAATCCCTTGACGAAGACACTTTGTCTAACTACCATAAAAAAGGAAGGCAGTACAAGTTGTTGCTGTTTTCTGTATGTTTCTTTAACTAACTTAAGGGCTTATTATGTTACAGTTTAAAAAAACGTTATTAAGCAGTATTGCTCTCGTATTGTTGTCCATTGCGTTGGCAAATCCAGTGATTGCTTCAGATGCGCATCATGCACACAAAGGGCTTAATTATGGTAGCTTTACTAAAGAACATGTATTGCTAACTCCTAAAGGCTATCGTGAATGGGTTTTTATTGGTGCATCTGTGACACCCAATGAATTAAACGATGATAAAGCAGCCTTTCCAGAATTTCATAATGTCTATATTGACCCTACCAGCTGGGATCACTGGAAGAAAACAGGTGAATTCCGTGATGGAACAGTTATCGTTAAAGAGTTAGCTGGCGTTGGAAGCAAAGCCTCACCCAGCGGAAATGGCTATTTCCCAGGCGAGTTCAATGGTATTGCCGCTATGGTGAAAGATTCCAAACGCTATTCTGAAAGGCCTGGCAACTGGGCATTTTTTGGTTTTGAATCGTATGAAGCCAAACAAGGTATTATCCAAGCTGATGAGGCATGTGCTGCCTGCCACACGGAACATGCTGCACACGATATGGTCTTTACCCAATTCTATCCTGTATTACGTGCAGGTAAGCCCAGTAAATAAAAATAATGATGTATGTCAAGCTTTGATCTGAGGTGATATAGGAGCCTCTGAATAGCATTGTTTGCCATTTCGGATAGTGAGGGAATTTTTTAGAGTCATCATATAGATTTATCCCCGCATGTGAAATGACGGTTATTCGGAGGCTCTTTTAGTTTTCCATTTTGTGGCTGAGGAAAAGTATGCCGGAGAAGAGAATGTGGTTCAGTTTGAGACTACTGATCGGTGAGTGAGAAATTGCTCTACTATCGCCTGCGAGTATACGATAAAGCCTGAACCCCCTTTTCTGAGGATCAAGTCGCTGAAAAAATCCATGTGGCGCGAGCTGACCATATGCCATACCAAGCAATTGCCTAACGACCATCCGCTATTGAGAAACAGCAAGCAAGAATTGCTCAGAAAAATGCATTCAATGAATGTTTAAAAAGGATTGTTGCTCCTCTGCTTATTTTTGCGAACATCTCATTTATATTGAACGCAATAAGAAGTGCCTGCATGAATTAGCGTAAGAAAGAAGACGGCCACACATTTGCTACGAAAAATTTTGATGAATTAGGCAATTTGACGTGTGATGAATGAAGTTTGAAAGTTATCTTTTTATCGGGCATTTCGTTAAGTTAAACATAATTCTAATGGCAGTTTCCATCCTTAGTTACAAGTCCCGTTTGTTCTTGTGATTTGTAACTAAGGATGGGAGAATCATTCAGTTGAATTCAAGATTCAATTTAACCGGTAGATCTCATTTCATTGAGAAGCAGAAAGTAAGCACTTCGCAATATATCAAAGCTCTTTATTCGATGACATTCAAAGAGCCTGGTAAATGGATATTTTTTGGATGGAGTTGACACCAGATAGTAAAGGCACCAGCTTTATCGGCTACGAAAGAAATAACTTTTGTTTCTCCTGCTTTAATTATTTCTTTAATTTCGTATTCATCAATGGCAAATCCTTCGCTAATGGGTGATTTGTTCTCTACAGTGATTTTGACTGCAGTTCCTTTTTTGACAGCTAATGTTTCGGGCTCATTGAGAACATTAAAAGCACGAATATTGTTAACCGTTACACCTTCGACTTTGAGCTCTGGAATTGTAGTGTCATAAGCATTGATAACAACTTTAAAATTTTGCTCTGCAGCTTGCGCGATGCCTGATAATAGTAATCCAAGAACAGAGCTTATGATGACGATTTTGGTTATTTTCATAGTATATATTTCCTCTTAAATTATATGTTTTAGTATAATGGTACTTGCTCCGCACTTTTTAGCACGTAAGCGGCATTTACTCTAGAGGGGATAATTCCATATGTCAATATCGAATTATCCTAGCGCTTGAGGTAAATTCTCCGCTATGCACCACTGGCTATAATTCCCATAACCAGCTGAAAGAGCTCGTCTGCGCGATTGGTTGAGCTAATTGCACCGTGCTTTTTTGCGTGTTTCTTGTGTTCTGGCAAGTTTGAGCTGGCATATTTACATATCATCAACAGGAAACCATGTGGCAGCTATGGTCAGAAGGCAAATCGTTGAGTGAAATTGGCCGGCAATTGAATAAACATGCCGGTTCGGTATTTTGCTACTTACAAAAATCCGGTGGAATAAAGCCATCGCCACCCAAACGTTCGGTCAGGGACTTGTCGTTACTAGAGCGTGAGGAAATATCACGAGGCCTATCGGCTAATTTATCCTTTAGGGCGATTGCCAGAAATCTCAACAGGACCACTTCAACGGTTTCCCGAGAAATCAACCGCAATGGCGGACTGTCGAAATACCGTGCTGTAGCAGCCGATAGACGCGCCTGGATGAAAGCCAAACGGCCAAAGACCTGCAAGGCTTAATGACGACGCCAACTTACGCGCTATCGTATCGGATAAACTGGCTAGCCAGTGGTCGCCAGAACAAGTGGCAGGTTGGTTGAAACAAACTTATCCTAAAGCATCGGCTATGCATATTTCACATGAAACCCTCTATAAAATGCTGTTTATTCAATCGCGCGGTGCTTTAAAAAAGAGCTACTCCGGCAGTTGCGAACGCAACGGGTGATGCGTCAGTCCAAGCACTTCAATACCAAAGGCAATGCCCGAGGCGCTATTATTGATGCGGTATCCATCCATGATCGGCCGCAAGAGATGAACGATCGAATCATCCCGGGACACTGGGAAGGCGATTTAATCTGCGGTACCCAAAAGTCGTATATCGCAACCTTAGTCGAGCGAAGTTCCCGTTATACATTGCTGGTTAAATTAACCGGGAACGATACTCATGCTGTGGTTAGCGCTATCACCCAAAAAGTCATTGAGCTGTCCCAGCAACTGAAAAAATCGTTGACCTGGGATCGAGGAATGGAATTGGCGCAGCACAAACTGTTCACTATTGATACCGATATCAAAGTCTATTTCTGTGATCCTAAGTCACCTTGGTAAAAAGGAACCAATGAGAATACTAATAAACTACTGCATCAATATATGCCTAAAAAGACCGATCTATCCGTTTATTCACAGGAGCAACTCGATATGATGGCAGAAGAGTTAAATGATCGACCTAGAAAAACGTTGAATTTTTTATCGCCATCACAGAAAATTTCAGCAGTGTTGCTATGACCGGTTGAATCTCCAGTCGCTTCCTTTAGTATTTCCCTCTCCAGCTTGAGCTGCTTGATTTGCGCTTTCAACTGACGAATTTCTTCCTGCTCCGGTGTCGGTTTCCCATTACTTCGGAATACCTGATCAGCATTATCCGCCTGGTATTCCCTGATCCAATACCTGACTGAATGCATCCAATTTGAAGCTTTTATCCTTTCGCTAAGAATTTCAAAATAAAATTGGTTTGTACACGCATAGTGCAATGTAGACAAGAAAGCGGACTGCAGATTATTCCTCAGCCTTTTTTGTCAGTTAAAGGTAAGCTCGCATTAAGGGGTGTGGGTTCAGCTACCCAGAAGCCTGGTACATAATCGACACTGATATTTTCCAGGATTTGTAGTGTTTGATCATTTTCCACCCATACGGCGATCGTTTTAAGTCGCATGATATGGCCGATGTGATGAATCGATTCAACCATTGCCTGGTTGACTGGATCGGTAAGCATATTTTTGATTACTCGTCCGTCGATTTTCAGATAATCAAGTGGAATATCTTTCAAATAATTGAGCGATGATAAGTTGCTGCTAACATCATCAATAGAAATGCGACAACCCAGTTCTTTCAAGGTAGTGACAAAACGTATGACATGCTGTAAATCATTCAGCGCAGTCTGTTCGCTGATTTCGAAACAGATACAGGCGGGATCCAACTGGCTGTCTTTGATGCTGTTTACCGTGAAATCAAGAAAATTTTCATTTACAAGTGCTTGTCCGGATATATTGATGGTGTAGATTGCATTGGTCGTGTGCGTTGCATGCGCTCTTATGAACTGTAGTGATCGCTGCACCACCCAGCGATCAATTGGCAGTACTTGATCATACCGCCCCGCGGCAGATAGAAATGCTCCAGGCATAATCAGTCGGCCATTCTCATCGTGCAGACGCAATAAAATTACACCATGTTGTTCTTGTTCCGCGTGCTCTGACGAGATTAATTGGGTTGGTTGATAATAAGGCTGAAAACGTTGCTCTGTCAGGGCGTTCCGAATACGCGGTAGCCATTGTTGCATTTCAACAGAACCTTGCAGATGAGGTATGGATTGATATAACTGTACTCGATTGCGTCCTTGTTCTTTGGCAGCATAACAGGCACTGTCAGCCGCATTGAGTGCATGCTCAAGCCCCTGATTTCCATGAGTGATCGGAAATAACCCGATGCTTACCCCAATAGTGAAAGTTTTTCCGCGCCACTGGAAACGGAAATTTTGTACCGACTCACGTAATGTGTCGGCTACTTGTAGCGCTTGATCTTTTGGGCAGTGCTCAAGAATAACACCGAATTCATCACCGCCCAGACGTGCCAATGTATCTCTTGCACGCAGTTTGGAATGCAATAATGCGGTTACTTGGCGCAATAACTTATCACCGGCACTGTGGCCGCAACTGTCGTTGATAATTTTGAATTGATCGAGGTCAAGATACAGCAGCGCATGCATGTCATTCTTGCGCATGGATGTTAGGATTTTGCTGAGGCGATTCTCGAATTCCTTGCGATTGAGCAGACCGGTTAACGAGTCATGTGCTGCTTGGTAAGCAAGTTTCAACGTCCGCTTACGTTGTTCTGTCACGTCGCGGAATGTTATCACGGCACCAATCCTATGTTTTTGTTCGTTTTGAATCGGCGCTACAGCGTAATCAATGATGTATTCTTTCTTGTCTCTATTGACCAATATACATTCGCTGTGCTGGGGAGAATTTTCAAGTTCGTTTAAGTAATCTGCCAGGGGGTCCGGTACCGGTTTATGGGTGGCTATGTCCATAATATGGAACGCTTCATGCAGTGGTTTGTTGTGCATTTCCTCATTGCTCCAACCGGTAAATATTTCCGCAGTCGGGTTCAGAAAAGTAATTTTTTCATTCGCATCTGTGGTAATGACTGCATCACTGATACTTGCCAATGTGATCTGAAACAGCTCTTTTTCCTGATGCAGGATATCGTTGGTTATGGTGAGCGCTTCGGTACGCTCCGCTACTCGCTGTTCCAGCTGATTCTTGGTTTGAATCAGGCGTTTTAGCAGCTCAATATTGTCAAAACGAAATTTTAGCGAATCCGTGACTGTTTGGTGCAGTTGGTGTGAAATTCTGCCCATCGTAAATACAAACAACAAAAAAGTCAGCGCGATGATCATCTGAATGTCACTTTCGTGCATGATGACCTGATAGGTGAAAGGAAGCGCAACAGGTATCGAAAAAGCTAAAAAGACGCCTTTATACGACGATAAGGTTGCCATTGCGCCTGCAACCATGCCGCCCAGCAAGTAAGCTAGAAATAATTGATGAATGGCACTATCAGCAACAAAAAAAATGCTTCCGGCAGAACCCCACAGTATCCCTGCTAACAGTGCGCCAATATAAAATTGCTGTCCCCAGATTACTGATTCGGCAGCGGATGGTTTTTTACGGAAATAGGCCTTGACGATCAGAAACCTGACGAAAGTGAGAGCATAAATAGCCGCCACCCAGCCTAAAAGCCAGTTTTTTCCGACCAATTCCCAAAAAATATAAGCTAACATAGTGGCAACAATCAATGTGACAAATAATGCCTTAGGAGCTTGCTGATAAGCCAGCTTGATTTGTTCTGCCAGTAATGCGCCGGAACGGTTGGGGGAGGGAGATTGGGAATTCACATTGCAATTAATTGGATCTTAACATCATATAATAAGGCTTTTTTGCGGCAAGATAATGGAGATTTTTGCAGTATTACTGAATGTTTATGATGAATGTGCAAGCGCAGTTTAGAGTAAAGGTGCATAAATTTTCAGCGCTTTGAAATCGATGAGTAAATATGCAGTTTTCTCTGGCGCAATGCTGATTGCGTAAAAGATTTAGAATATTCATTGTGTTATATGTCAGAAAATTCTTATAGCCATACTCAAAAAATTGAGCCTAATTTTTTTGAAATAAAGTAAGTTTCTATAGTGCAACAGCTGGGTAAGGCACTGGAGAATAAATTACGGGAGCATGTTCATTAACATGAGATGTATTGCAGAAGGTTTATCTTGTTGGAAGTTTCTGTATCGTGCCGGGCTTATTCTACTCGTGGCTTCTGCGCCAGTATCCGGTGCCGGTATTGCTGTGATGGAACACAGTGTCAAGGAATTGGGTCAAGCGTTCTCCGGCGCGCCCACTAATACGAGCGATGGCAGTATGGTGTTCTTTAATCCGGCTGCGATGAGCCAGGTGCGGGGTAAATTGATTTCTGCCGCGAGTTACTATATCGCACCATCTGCAACTTTTCATGATAGCGCTTCGCGGCTGGGTAACGCGCCGCTTACGGGTGGGAATGGCGGAGATGCCGGGCAATCGGTTTTTATTCCGAATTTTTATTATGTGCAGGAATTGTCGAACCGCTTAGCCTTTGGTTTTGGATTTAATCTACCTTATGGCATGCGCAATAGTTATGATTCGGACTGGAAAGGGCGTTACCAAGCCATTGATTCAGAAGTTCTGACGATTAATTTTAATCCGTCTCTGTCGTTCAAGCTGACCGAAAAATTTTCTTTAGGTGCCGGTTTTAATGTGCAGTACTTGAGATCCAAATTAACCAACGCAATTGATCTGGGGCCGGCATGTTTTTTAGTGCAGGGAGCATTGCCATGCTTAAGTCAGGGAATTGCGCCGCAAGCCGCGGACGGGCATGTTTCGCTCAAGGGTGACAGCGTCGGCTTTGGCTACAATTTAGGCGCATTTTACACGCTGACTCCTGATACTCGATTCGGCGTCAGTTATCGTTCCCGCATTGCTCATGACGTAAAGGGGAATGCAAATTTTACCTTGCCGGATAAAGCTATTGCGTTGACGCAAGGGAATATTTTGGTGGATACGCATGCGGTTACGCCAGTGACTTTGCCGGACTCGGTCTTATTCGGTTTCTCGCACCATCTCAATCCGCGCTGGGAAGTTTCAGCGGATGCTTTATGGACGCACTGGAGTTTGGTTCGAGAGCTCAGAACGAATTTTTCCTCATCGCAATCCGATGATGTACAAAATCTGAAATGGAACGATACGTGGCGTTATGCTTTCGGGGTTAATTATTTTTCCGCAACCCATAAATGGGTATGGCGAACAGGATTTGCTTATGATCAAACGCCGGTTCGCAATGCACAACACAGATCGCCTCGAATTCCCGATAGCGATCGTTATTGGTTGACCGTTGGTTTTACTTATGCAGTGCGGAATAATATTTCCATTCATGGTGCGTATGCGCATCTGTTTATGGATACTCCTTCAATCAGTCGCAGGGGCGTAACGGGAGATTTCCTTTCCGGACAGTTTTCTGAGCAAATCAATATCGGCGGTCTGCAACTAGACTGGCGTTTCTAATTCTGATCGTCACAATTCATTGGGCTGTAGTGCAGAAACTTATGCAGACATTATCTTATAATGTCGCATGTATCGTTCTAATGGATAAATTTTCTAACCCAATTTTGGAATTAATCAATGGACAGAAGAACGCATCTTAATTTCTGGTTTGTTACCCTGGCGCTATTGGCTTTGCTGTTAGTGCAAAATTTGTATAAGCAATATACTCAAGTTGAGCCCATTCCCTATAGTCGTTTCCAGCATTTGCTGGAGCAGGGGCAGGTAGCTGAGATTGCGATTACCGAGAATCAGATTTTTGGAACATTGAAAGAAAAACACGCGGATGGATATAAAGATTTCGTTACGACACGGGTGGAGCCTGAGTTAGCGGAAATTCTGGATAAATATCATGTGGTTTATACCGGTGTGGTACAAAGCACCTGGTTGCGTGATTTATTGTCCTGGATTGTGCCGACAGCAATTTTTGTCGGAATCTGGCTATTTGTGATTCGCCGCATGGGAAGCAGTATGGGAGGCGGGCTGATGTCGATCGGTAAAAGCCACGCCAAAGTATTTGTGGAAAAGGAAACAAAGGTGACTTTCGACGATGTGGCGGGTGTCGATGAAGCCAAGGAAGAATTGGTCGAGATCATTAATTTCTTAAAAAATCCGGTGGATTATGGTCGTTTAGGTGGACGGGCACCGAAAGGGATTTTGCTGGTGGGGCCGCCAGGCACCGGGAAAACATTGTTGGCACGCGCAGTGGCGGGTGAGGCGGGTGTGCCGTTTTTCTCCATTTCCGGCTCGGAATTTGTAGAAATGTTTGTCGGTGTGGGTGCGGCCAGGGTGCGTGACTTGTTTGAACAAGCAAGACAGATGGCGCCGGCGATAATTTTTATTGATGAACTGGATGCACTGGGGCGTGCACGCGGTGCTTACGGATTGGGTGGCGGGCATGACGAAAAGGAGCAAACCCTGAATCAACTGTTGGCCGAACTGGATGGTTTTGATTCCAGCAGTGGCATCGTGCTGCTGGCAGCGACCAACAGACCGGAAATTCTTGATCCGGCGTTGTTGCGGGCCGGACGGTTTGATCGCCAGGTGTTGGTGGATCGTCCTGACAAAATTGGGCGGGAACAAATTCTTAATGTCCATGCAAGAAAGGTGAAGTTGCATAACGACGTTAGAATTGAGGAAGTTGCAGCATTGACGCCGGGATTTACCGGAGCAGATCTGGCTAACCTTATCAACGAGGCGACTCTGTTAGCAACCCGGCGTGCCGCGCCGTCGGTAACGATGGCGGATTTTAATAATGCGATTGAGCGCATCGTGGCAGGATTGGAAAAACGTAACCGTCTGTTGAACCCCGATGAACGCCGTGTAGTGGCATTTCATGAACTTGGGCATACGATGGTGGCGTTGGCATTACCGGGTACCGATGAGATTCATAAAGTATCCATTATTCCAAGGGGTGTCGGTGCACTGGGTTACACCATTCAACGCCCTACCGAGGATCGCTATTTAATGACTCGTGTGGAGTTGCAAAATAAAATGGCGGTATTGCTGGGAGGGCGCGCAGCCGAGCAAATCGTATTTAAGGAAGCTTCCACCGGTGCGGCAGATGATCTGATACGCGCCACCGATATTGCTCGCGCCATGGTGCTGAGGTATGGCATGAGCGAAGCATTGGGTAACGTGGCGTATGACCGAGAGCAATCGGTATTTCTACAACCCAATGTTGCTATGCCACAAAGCCGAAATTACAGTGAAGAAACTGCCAGCAAGATCGATGTTGCAATTCGTATGTTGGTTGATCAAGCCCTGGAATGTGCGCTCAGTATACTTCAATCCAATCGTGGTTTGCTGGATCAAACTGCGCAAGAGCTATTGGAAAAAGAAACGCTCAATCAACCTGAAATACTTAAATTAAAGCAAACGATAGTTTCCAGCGTGTCCCATTGAGGCGTATCTTTGCCACATCGAAATTTTATTCGTAACTGACTAAGGTGAATTGATACGATTCTGCATCGGTTAATTGCAGTTGCACGTTTCTGAGAATGGTGGATGGATTGATCATTGCTGATGGAATATGTAATTGACCATTTGTGCTCAAGAAAGTGGCGATATTAAGGGGTTTATTGTCCAGCGTTACTATATTGTTCAGGTCGAGTTCAAATACAATGGAAGGGCTATTTTGAATCAACCGTAAGTTGACTTCCAGTGCATTTTCCGCTCCGATATCCACCGCAAAACTCAAAATTTCCTGGCTGAAGACGCTTGCTGTGTCAATGAGTTCAACCATGCTTATCCGAACTAGATTATTAAATGATACGGATGATGAGCCATCATAATCTTTCAGTGGCGTGTCGGTAAAGCTGCCACTACCCAGGTCTCTTACGGGGAGTTTTTCAATAGCATCGAAGACAGTCATGCCATCAAAAATAACGCGACCAAATACGGTAAATCCTCCATTCTGATTATCCAGATTCAAAGCGTTATCATTTAAGTTGACAAACCATTGGCTGGTTGCGCTGTTGGGGTTGCCGCCAATTTTTGCCATGGCCACAGTTCCACGGGTATTGGAAATTTTAAATTCATTAATAATTGGAGGAAGGGGACTTACGGCGGTGAGCGATTCTCCGGTGGTGCCAGGAATAATTTTAAAGCCGCCGCCTTGGATGACAAACTCAGGAACACTGCGATGGAAGATTCCATCAATATAGGCGCCATTGTTGATGTAACTAATGAAATTGGCGGTTGTGATCGGTGTCTGTGTTTCAAAAAGCTCAATACAAAATTGCCCCATATTGGTTGTAAAGCACGCAACCCGGTTAGCGTGTGTAATGGACGATGAGAAATACAAACAGGCAAACAATACGATTTTATATAAGGGTGAGCTGACTCGCATGATGATTGGGTATTTTTGTATGGGTTGAAATTGGATTTTACTGACAGATGCCTAGCTGAGGCAATATTTCATTTTGGATTAGCTGCAGTTTTGTATTGAAGAATCTTGGATATGATGAGAGTGAGCGATTTATTAAGGCGATGCACAAAGTGAACTGATCATAATTTTGATATAGGGATTATTTCGGTATTCCTTGATTTGAAGTTTTCTTCAATGGCGTCAAGCATCATAGCTGCAACATTCAATCCGGTCTGCTGTGTAATTTCCTGCATTCCTGTGGGGCTGGTGACATTAATTTCGGTTAAATAATCACCAATCACATCCAATCCTACCAACATTAAACCATTTTTAACCAATTCCGGGCCTAACGAGTCTGCAATGTCTTTGTCGCGCGCAGATAGGGGCTGCGTTGTCCCCGTACCGCCGGCAGCAAGATTGCCGCGCGTTTCACCGAGCTTAGGAATGCGCGCTAAAGCAAAAGGTACCGCTTTGCCTGCAATCAGCAGGATACGTTTGTCGCCTTGAGCGATTTCAGGAATGAAGCGCTGCACCATGATGGTTCGGGTTCCATAGTGAGTGAGCATTTCGAGAATCACGCTGATATTATAGTCTGCAAGATGGATACGAAACACGTTGGCACCTCCCATGCCATCCAGTGGTTTTAAGATAATATCATGATGAATAATAAGAAATTCCCTAATTAAGTGCGCCTGGCTGGTTACTAGCGTAGGGGTAATAAATTGTGAAAATTTAGTGATCGCAAATTTTTCGTTGTAATCGCGAATACTCCTGGGGCTATTGATTACCCAGGCACCCTGGGTCTCAGCTAATTCCAGCAAGTACGTACTGTAAATATATTCCATATCAAACGGCGGGTCTTTGCGCATTAATACAATGTCAAATTCGTGCAAAGGAGTTGCCGAAATATCACTGATTTTGTACCACAAACCATCCGCAGATGATGGATTTATGAGTAACAGTGCGCGCGAAAAGCCTGTGACAACATGGTTGATCAATACGATGTCATGTTGATAAAGTACCCAGACCTGATGGTTTCGCGCAATTGCCTCACAGATCAAGGCATAGCTGGTGTCCTTATGCGTTTTCATGGAATCCAGTGGGTCAATGATAAAGGCAAGCTTCATAGCGGAATTTATGCGGAACTTAATTTCGCATCCGAAGTATCGGTTTGCTGCAATTCCAATGCGGCGGCTAATAGCGCCAAACGCGCTACAACGCCATAGGCATAAAAACGATTCGGAATGATATTAGGTTGGGAGGCATTCGGCTCCAGGCAAGTGGTTTCAAATGCCAAAGGAACAAAATGCATGCCGGGAGCATTAAGGTTTTCGTCGATACCGCGCCCGGTATGAACGCGATAAAATCCTCCGACGACGTGACGATCTATCATATAGATAACAGGTTCCGCTACCGCTTGATTGATCGTTTCAAATGTATAAACGCCTTCTTGTACCAACACATGGGAAACTTGCAATCCTTCTTTCACTACGGCCATTTTATTCCGCTGTTTGCGGTTTAGCTTATAAATTTCGGTGCCATTTTTTACTGTCATGATTCCCATTCCATAAGTTCCCGAATCGGCTTTGACAATGACGAAAGGATCTTCCTTAACACCATATTGTTGATACTTTTTCCTGATCACCGAGATAATGCGGTCAACAGCCGCTGCTACGCATTCCTCACCTTGTTTTTCATGAAAATTAATTTCTCCACATGAGCTAAAACGTGGATTGATTAACCAAGGATCAATGCCGATCAAATCCGCAAATTCCAGAGCAATGCGATCATAAGCGGCAAAATGATTAGATTTTAGGCGCGTTGCCCAGCCGGCATGCAAAGGAGGAATCACAATTTGATTCAGATTTTGTAAAATCTCCGGAATGCCTGTGGATAGATCATTGTTAAGCAACACAGCGCAGGGTTGAAAATTTTCTACACCCAATTGATTGTTTTTCCTCACAATCGGCTCAAGCTGTATAGATTGCCCATCGGGAAGATCAATATCGATGGCTGTAGTGACTTCCGGCAATAAGGTACCAATACGGACATTCAGTCCGGCCCGTTGCATAATATTTTGCAAGGTGGCAATGTTTTGCAGATAAAAGATATTGCGTGTGTGGTTTTCCGGAATCAACAATAAGCTATGCGTATCCGGGCATATCTTTTCGATTGCATTCATCATCGCTTGTACACATAAAGGAATGAAGTCCGGATTTAGATTGTTGAACCCACCGGGAAACAAATTGGTATCAACGGGTGCCAGTTTAAAACCGCTGTTACGTAAATCTACGGAACAGTAAAATGGCACTGTATACTCGCGCCATTTGCCTCTCATCCAATGTTCGATGGTTGGCATGGCATTAATGATACGATTTTCGAGGTCAAGAATAGGACCGCGCAGGGCTGTGGAAAGATGAGGTACTGGCATTTTGCTTTGAATTATTAAATCAGGGCCATTATAGCATTATGGCTTAAATAGATTGTGATTGCCCCGATTCTGAAGTGTTTTTCATAGGGATGTACTCATTGTCATGAAACGTATTATATTTGGTTTGGGAGCGACGCAAGCAAGCGCGGTAGGATTAGTGGAAGGTTTTTTCTCCAGCTCGTTCAGACAGCAACAGTACTGTCAATTCTTGTTGGGCAGCTTCTATCCTGGAGAGTAACCGATGAAACGGAGAACGATCATGAAGATTATTTTTGTGACTCCTCGTAATAATAATGGCGGCTAGAAGTGCGGCAGCCATCAATAAAACTTTTGAGAGTGTGAGTTTGCGGGTCTGGTTGCTGAAGTAACGGCGAGGAAAAGGGGAAGCATTGGTGGCTTGCCAATGAAACAGGATTAGAAACTGGTGACGTTATTTTGTGCTCAGAGGAGCACAAGAGAATTTAACCGCTGCAAAAATTAAATTATCACAAGGTTAACAGGGTGATTATGCATTCACGCAATGAAAAAATCCCCTGTTCATATTGTGACTTTATCAAAAAGATTTCAGTAGTTTACGTTACGCAAAAATAGACAGTGCAACGAAGAAAGTGTATAGTTCCGGCACTGCCCTTTACTCTTGAGATTCAGAAAAGGGAAGGTGTTGAAGCAATTTGAGATTGTCTCAACGAATTAAGAATGGCGCATAAAAAAAAGCGCAAAGTTCATCATTTATGGAGGGATATATGATTAAAGCTGTTCAGGCGGTAATAGGTTTAGGGTTGCTTTGTTTTGCTGCTACACAAGTAGCGGTAGCGCAAGACATTTCTAAATTACCACGTGTAAAACAAAAACTGGTGGCTCCACCAAACGTACCTGCACACGATCAGGTTGCCAAAGGTGGTCCAAAGATTGTTGAAATACATATGGAATTCGAGGAAAAACTAATAGAAGTTGCTCCTGGTGCAAAAGCCTGGGGTATGACTTTTAATGGCAGCATTCCCGGTCCGCTCATCATTGTGCATGAAGGTGATTATGTTGAGTTGACATTATCTAATCCAAAATCCAGTACATTAGCACATAACGTAGATTTCCATGCAGCAACCGGTGCATTGGGTGGTGCTGGTTTAACACTGGTACAGCCGGGTGAAGAAGTGGTTTTGCGCTGGAAAGCTGTGAAGCCAGGTGTATTTGTTTACCATTGCGCCCCTGGTGGAACCATGATTCCATTTCATGTCATTTCTGGCATGAATGGAGCCATTATGGTATTGCCGCGTGATGGTCTGAAAGATGCGAAAGGCAAGCCATACACATACGATAAAGCTTTTTACATTGGTGAACAAGATTTCTATCTGCCAAAAGACGATAAAGGTAACTTCAAAACCTATGGCTCACCAGCCGAAGGCATGGCAGACATGCTAGAAGTGTCTAAAGGACTCATTCCAACTCACGTAGTGTTCAACGGTGCGGTTGGTGCAATTACCGGTGACAATGCGCTGAAAGCTAAAGTAGGTGAAAAAGTATTGTTTATCCACTCTCAAGCTAACCGTGCTTCCTATCCGCATTTGATTGGTGGTCATGCTGATCTATACTGGGTAGGTGGTTCATTCAGCGATACACCGTTGACCAGCCAAGAAACTTGGTTTGTTCCAGCCGGTTCCGCAGTTGCTGCAGCCTATGAATTCCATCAACCAGGCCTATATGTATACCTCAGTCATAACCTGATTGAAGCTGTACTGCTGGGTGCTGCACTGCATATGAACGTTGAAGGTAAATGGAACGATGACCTGATGACTCAGATTAAAGCTCCTGCAAGCTTTGATGCAAAAGCTGCGATGGATCACTAAGATTTGATTTAGTGTAGTAGTTATTGAAGTCATTCTAAGAAAGGCCTCAACCTGTAATAGGTTGAGGCCTTTTTCATTAACAAGCCATCGCTTGCTTATTATTTGTTCAAATACACACAAATATGCCAATTAAATCTCGTATTCGCACCATCCCGAATTATCCGCGACATGGAATCATGTTTCGTGATATAACAACGTTATTAAAAGATCCTTGCGGGTTGTATACCACAATACAAGAGATTGCAGGCCGTTACGATTCAGTTACGATTGATAAGGTGGCTGGGATCGAGTCGCGAGGATTCATCATTGGTGCGCCGGTTGCGTACCAACTAGGCAAAGGCTTCGTGCCTATCCGTAAACAAAATAAACTTCCTGCAGAAACATTGGGAAAAGACTATCAATTAGAATATGGCAGTGACCGTATTGAGATTCATCGAGATGCAATTCAACCGGGAGATCAGATACTTTTGATTGATGATCTGATTGCAACCGGAGGGACTGCGGAAGCGGCTGCAGGACTGATAGAGGATATGGGCGGGGAAATCGTGGAATGTTGTTTCGTTATTGATTTGCCGGATGTGGGGGGGAGGGCTCGCCTGGAGAAGCTTGGACATAGAGTCTTTGCATTATGTGAATTCGATGGTGAGTAGCTATCGCTAGCCTGTTCCGGAATTTGCACTAACAGCCATCACTGATTCTCTTGTAAGGCTGATAATAATTTGTCATGAATGCCGCCAAAGCCGCCATTGCTCATGATCAAGACATGATCTTCAGGTTTTGTGATTGCCACGATTTTTTGTATTAGCTGATTTAAATCATCGCAATAATCGACTCGATTATTTAGCGTGCAGAGAGTTGATTTTGCCCATTGTGAGTCACGCGTAAAGCAAAAAACATGATCTGCTTCTTGCAGACTGTGTGCAAGATAATCTTTCCAAACACTCATCTTCATTGTATTAGAGCGAGGTTCGAGTACGGCGATAATTCTTTTTCGACCAACATGGGTTCTTAAACCATTCAGTGTTGTTTGAATTGCAGTAGGGTGATGTGCAAAATCATCATAAACCGTAACGCCGTTGACGGTACCGCGTTTCTCCATGCGACGTTTAACACTCTTGAATTTTGATAGTGCTGCAATTCCTGTTTCGACCGGTACTCCGGCATGTCTGGCAGCGATTAATGCTGCCAAAGCATTCATGCGGTTATGCTCACCTAGTAAATCCCAGTGTAAACACCCCTGATGGATTTGAGCAAAATAAATATCTATTTCATTGTTTGCAAGCAATTGAGTATTCCACTTCCGTTCAGTTCCAAATTCCTCTAAGGGCGTCCAGCAGCCTTGTGTCAAAACTTGTTTTATATTCTCATCTTTTCCATTGGCAATGATCAAGCCGTTATTGGGAATGATTCGTACAAAGTGATGAAATTGACGTTTGATGGCAGAAAGATCAGGAAAGATATCCGCATGATCATATTCAATATTATTTAATATTGCAGTTCTTGGATGATAATGAACAAATTTAGAACGTTTATCGAAAAAAGCCGTGTCATACTCGTCGGCTTCAATAACGAAGAATGGTGAAATTTCTGCTGAATTTAATTCAGAATCCTGTGTGTGCTCTGATCGAATAATTCCAATTCTTGCAGATAAACCAAAATTCTCGGGAATTCCACCAATCAGAAAACCCGGATTTAATCCAGCGTAGTCTAATATCCAGGCTAGCATCGAGCTGGTCGTGGTTTTGCCGTGCGTACCGGAAACGGCAAGCACCCAGCGATGCCTCAAAATATTTTCTGATAACCACTGTGGGCCGGAAATATAAGGTAAATTCCGGTTAAGAATTTCTTCCATCAACGGGTTTCCGCGGGTAATTACATTACCAATTACGAATATATCCGGCTGAAGTTGGATCTGCTCGATTGAATAACCCGGTATTAATTCTATTCCCTGAGATTCAAGCTGTGTACTCATCGGCGGATAAACATCTTGATCGCAACCTGTTACTTTATATCCGGATTCTCTCGCAATGGCTGCAATGCCTCCCATGAAAGTGCCGCAAATCCCAACAATGTGAATATGCATGATCCCGCTTAAAAGAAATCTTAATTAGAAAAAATCGAAAATGAATAGATTGCGCTTCTTTGTAAATTATAGTTTATAAGCTCAGTCAGTAATACCCATGTAACGTAGTAGTGTGATATTTTATAAATTCAACATACTTTCTTTAATGAATATTCACCCATGATAGAAAAAAATTATCGTGGTCGGTTTGCGCCATCTCCAACAGGGCTCTTGCATTTTGGTTCACTGGTTGCGGCTGTCGGCAGTTATCTCGATGCAAAATTTAATCAAGGTAAGTGGTTGGTCAGGATTGAAGATATAGATTTTCAGCGTGAAGTGCCTGGAGCCGTAAGTGAATTCTTATTTGTACTGGAAAGTCTGGGTATGGAGTGGGATGAGGAAGTTGTTTTTCAAAGCCGGCGTCTTGAAGCCTATCAGAAAGCACTGGATAGATTAGAGAAACAGAATTTAATATATCCGTGTACTTGTTCAAGAAAAGAAATTTCTGATTCCAGCATCATCGGTCTTGGTGGCCCAATCTACCCTGGGACGTGTTTGAAAAATCCTTCTTTATCAGACAAAGCATGTTCACTGCGTATTCAAACGAATCAAAATGAAATTCAATTTCAAGATATTTTAAAAGGCCCGTATACACAAAAACTCAGGCGGGAAATTGGAGATTTTGTACTACGCCGGGCTGACGGTATATATGCTTATCAATTGGCCGTTGTGGTCGATGATGCTGAGCAGGGTATCACGCATGTTGTTCGTGGTGCGGATCTTCTGGATTCTACGCCGCGCCAAATATTTCTACAGCGATCGTTAGGTTATAGTACGCCGCGATATATGCATCTTCCGGTCGTAACCAATGCTGCGGGTGAGAAACTCAGTAAACAAACCAATGCCGAGCCAATTGATATTGCAAATGCCTTGCCGCAATTGGTTAAGGCACTGTGTTTTCTGGGACAGAAACCTCCGGCGGTAATTCTTGAAGGAGATATCCCTTCTTTTTGGCAGTGGGCTAGAGAAAACTGGCAAGTCAATCTTATTCCTCGATAATTTCTTCTGTATTGTAATTAATTTCGAATTTAAGCTATCAAACAATATTTGTGCTAGTCTGTAGTAACGACGATCAGAAGTGTTTTTGAGAAATGCTGAGTTTGAAAATACGCTAACGGGGAAATTAAATGTTCCCAAGCGACAGCAGGTAAGGAGATGGTGTGGCTTTTTTGCCTTTTAATATAACCAAACAAAAAAAACTGAGAGTGATTATTGTAGGCGGAGGATATGCAGGGCTTGCTGCATTGACCAATCTGTTGCAATTTGCTCCCGATACGGATATCACACTCATAGATCCTAGAACGCAGCATCTGAAGATTACGCATTTGCATGAAACATTTAGGTATCCTCTAACAGATTTATTGTTTTCATTTGGTGATTTAGAGATTCGTTACGGATGCAGGCATGTGCTGGCATCAGTGGATCTTGATCAAAATACGTTGCAGGATTGTCAAGACAGCAAACAATTAATTCTTGATGATGCGGTTCTGAATTTTGATTATATGATCATTGCATCCGGCTGCGAAAATAGTGCATCAGGTCTTATGGATTCAAAAAATGTATTGAGCTTGTCTGATTTTACTGCCGCAAATGGATCTGATCTATTAGGAAATTTTCTTGATCAAAACAATGTTCCGAATCAAGCGATTTCTGTTGTAGGGGGAGGGGCAACCGGCATACAGTTTCTGTTTGAGATAAAGCAATTCCTGATGCGTAAGAAATATAAAATAAAATTACGTCTGATTCATTCAGGCGGGCGTGTTCTTGAGCAATTTCCTGATGGTTTTGGTACGTATGCTGAATCTCGTATGCGTGATTTGGAGATTGCTTTTTACCCTGACACATACTACAGTTATCAGGATTCTGATAAGATTTTTCTGACCGAAAAAATAACAAAAAAGCAATTTGAATTACCGTCCAGTATGGCAATTTTGTTTCTGGGTAAAAAGCAGCAAAAGACTTATACGGCTAACGCTTTTGGACAGATAATAATTAACCGGAAGCCGTTACAGAATATTTTTACGGCCGGTGATTGTTCGTACTATCAATCTCCGGGATCAAATACGCGGACGGCACAATCAGCTGTTCGTAAAGGAAAGCTAGTGGCGCGCAATATATTGCGCCATTCAGGTTTTCCTGGACTGCTTGAGCCTTATATACACCACGAATTAGGCTATGTAGTAAGCATTGGAGCCGCGGATGCTGTTGGTTGGTTGGTTTCGGAAGGAAACATTATCACCGGTATTCCGGCGCTGACAATAAAAGAGCTCGTAGAAGCCCAATATGACTTATTATTGGCGGGAATCGATACTTACTTGGTTTAGCAAACACTACGCAGGAGATATATATGCTTGGTTTGTTTAAAGATAGTCCTGTAATAGGCAAGGCCAGTACAATTATTCAAAGTCCGGCAGATAAGCTTTTCAATTTCATTGGTAATGATTTGCTTATTAACTACCCCAGATGGTCACCTGAAGTTAAGGAACTGGAGAAATTGACGGATGGCCCAATACAGCTGGGAACGGTATGCCGTCAAGTACGCATTGACCAAGGCAATCGATCTGAATCAACTTTCAAAGTTAAAATTTTTGATGTTGGTACACGCATTTGTTTTGAAGGAACATCCAATCCCTATCGATGTGACTATGTGATGGAATCAGTCAATGCGTCTGATAGCAAAATAACATTTACCTTTGAGCTGCTGAGCCTTGATCTTCATGTGAGGCCTTTTGAGAAACTGGTACGCATAGCAGTTCAGGACGGAACGGAAAGAACCGTAAAAAATATCAAAAAAATTATTGAAGCAGATTTGGCCAGCTTAAAATAATCAATCATCGCAATGCGTGTATTTAGCCAATAGCTGATTAACCTGGAGAAAAAATCATGGATTTTATCGTTGAAAAAGACCCTGGATTGATTCCACAAGTATTGTCCAAGATTCTTGATTCGTGCGTCAATGGAGTGACACTGGCCGATCCTGACCAAGAGGATTTGCCTTTGGTGTATGTTAATAAGGCATTTGAAATTATAACGGGTTATACATTGGCGGAGACCGTGGGTAAGAATTGCCGTTTCTTACAGGGAAGTGAGCATGATCAATCAGGTGTTATGCAACTCCGGGAAGCCATTAAGAATAAAAAATCTGTAGAAGTGGTATTGAGAAACTATCGCAAAAATGGCGAACTATTTTATAACCATCTGCTGGTGTCCCCACTTTTTGATTCAAACGAAAATTTACTCTATTTCCTCGGGGTACAGTACGATATTACTCCGCAAATCCGGGCGGAAGAAGAAATCAAAGCACTGAAGGAACAGTTGGCGGCACTTAAGAAATAAGTGCTTCAGATACAAAAATAAAACTATCCGTATCACTAAATTATGGCAGAGGTAGTATCGGGTGTGGCGTTTTCGATACATGATCATATTTGCTCTACCAGTTCAGGTCTAATTATAAAAAGCGCTTAAAATATAGAGTGTTGCAGAGTTTGATATGGGTTCGCAACCTTAAGTCAAACAGAAAGAAAGGTGATACTCATGCTAATAACAATCCAATTATTAAACACAAAGCAAGGTTGCCGAATCTTGCTGAAGAACTTCAGAATATTCCCAGAGTTTGCAAGAAACGGTTATATCGCGCAATGAGTTGCTGATATCCACTTTCACTGGTATTCCTCGTACCTAACAAAGGCGATGTCACCTCAAACCAGCGGTATTGATAACTGCGCAGCGCAGGGCAGCTTGATGAAACAGAGAAAGAAAACAAAAACAATGCAAAGAGTGTGCAGCAATGTATCCACTGTTGATCACTTTAATCGTTGGATATTTTTTAGGAGTGGTTGATTAATTATTAGATGATTATCGGATCGTTGCCATGATCAGATAATTACCTTGCTTATTGTTGACTAAATCAATCGGGTATTGTATAGTTGATCAAATTAATCGGGTATTATTTTTGCTAACACTTAATTTAGAGGATTAATCATGAGATTAACTACAAAAGGAAGATTTGCGGTTACCGCGCTACTTGATCTTGCTTTGCAGCAAAGCAGCCATCCAATAACACTGGCAGATATCAGTCAAAGACAGAAGATTTCCTTGTCGTACTTGGAACAGCTATTTGCAAAGTTGCGCCAATCTGAATTGGTAGATAGTGTTCGTGGTCCTGGAGGCGGTTATTGTCTTTCTAAAGATTTAGATAAGGTATCGATCGCAGACATTATTCTTGCGGTTGATGAGCCTATCGATGCTACGCAGTGTGGCGGTAAAGAGAATTGCCATAATGATGGAAAGTGCATGACGCATGATTTATGGGCAAAATTGAATGAGCTCATTTTTGAGTATCTTGGTGCGGTTACGCTTAAGGAATTGGTTGATAATCAAATCAATCAACAGAATGAAGCAATCGTACCGCTTCTTGATATGCGACGTGAAACTGATATACGGCGTGAAACAACGGCTGCGTACAGCTGATATTCGTTTTTAATAAGATTTTCCGTTCTCAAAAAATCTAACAATGTTTTATCGATAAATTGCTATAGAACAATATTATTAAGTCTGTGTCTAATTGAAGTAGCATAAGTTTTTGCTTATACGAAGAAATAATACATTGGACTAAATTATGCTTATTACACTAACTGAAAATGCTGCAAAATATATTCAACAACAACTTGTTAAGCGTGGTAAAGGACTTGCATTCCGGGTTGGGATTAAAAAATCGGGTTGTTCAGGATTTTCTTATACGTTTGATTATGCTGACGAGATTCAACCCGATGATCAGTTATTTGAGTCACATAAAACTAAGATAGTTGTTGATAGATACAGCCTGCCTTATTTGGATGGTTCTCAAATCGATTTTGTCAAGGAAGGTCTCAACAGTTCTTTCCAGTTTGTTAATCCGAATATTGATAATACATGTGGTTGTGGCGATAGCTTCAGTATAAAAGAATCTGTTTAGATTTAATTGATAGCAATCTCGATTACAGTATATTTCCGCTTTGTATATCAGTAGTCGTTTTGATGTAATTTAAGATTGTAGGAAATCTGTTTCAAACTATATAAATATTAAAAAAAGGAAGAAACCAAATGAGTGCAGTATTGCAAAGTCTGGTTAATCAACCGTATAAACACGGCTTCGTTACTAAAATTGAATCTGATGTTGCTCCCAAAGGGCTTAATGAAGATATCATTCGATTAATTTCAGCCAAAAAGAATGAGCCCGAGTGGCTTTTGTCATTTCGCCTGGAAGCTTATCGAAAATGGCTAACAATGAAAGAGCCTGAATGGCAGAACGTTCATTATCCAAAAATTGATTTTCAAGCAATCAGTTATTACTCAGCACCAAAGCCTAAGAAAAAATTGGCAAGTATGGATGAAGTTGATCCTGAATTATTGCGTACATTTGAAAAGCTTGGCGTGCCAATGCACGAACGTGCAGCACTTGCAGGCGTCGCTGTCGATGTTATCTTTGACAGTGTTTCAGTAGCCACTACCTATAAGCAGAAACTTGCGGAAGTCGGCATTATTTTTTGTTCCATTTCTGAAGCTGTGCATAACCATCCAGAACTTATTCAGAGATATCTGGGAACTGTTGTGCCTGTTGGTGATAATTATTTTGCGGCTTTGAATTCTGCTGTGTTTACGGACGGCTCTTTTTGTTTTATTCCTAAAGGTGTCAAATGCCCGATGGATCTATCCACCTATTTCCGCATTAACACGGAAGGATCCGGACAGTTTGAGCGTACATTAATCATTGCTGAGGAAGATGCTGCTGTTTCTTATCTTGAAGGCTGTACTGCGCCTAGATTTGATACTAATCAGTTACATGCTGCAGTAGTTGAACTGGTTGCGTTAGATAATGCAGATATCAAGTATTCAACAGTCCAGAACTGGTATGCCGGTGATGAGAACGGTATTGGTGGTATATACAACTTTGTTACTAAGAGGGGTTTGGCAAAAGGGAAGAATTCTCGAATTTCATGGACACAGGTAGAAACCGGTTCCGCAATCACGTGGAAGTATCCGTCATGCATATTGCGAGGTGATAATTCGGTCGGAGAATTTTATTCAGTTGCGGTAACCAATAATTATCAACAAGCTGACACCGGGACGAAAATGATTCATCTCGGGAAAAACACGCGTAGCACTATAGTGAGTAAAGGTATCTCGGCTGGCCATTCTAACAGTAGCTATCGTGGCTTGGTACGTATCTCTCCGACCGCCGAAGGTGCGCGAAATTACTCGCAATGTGACTCTATGCTTATTGGCGATCAATGTGGCGCGCATACCTTTCCTTATATTCAAGTTCATAATAACAGTGCAATTGTTGAACATGAGGCGTCTACTTCTAAAATTGGCGAAGATCAGCTTTTTTATTTTTCACAACGCGGAATTGATGCAGAAGAAGCAGTCTCTATGATTATTAATGGTTTCTGTAAGGATGTGTTTCAACAATTGCCAATGGAGTTTGCTGTTGAAGCTACCAAGCTTCTCAGCTTTAAGTTGGAAGGGAGTGTCGGATGATTGTTAATAACAGTAAAACCCTTCTCGTGGTTCAGGGGCTGCGTGCCAGTATTAATGGCACCGAAATTCTCAAAGGCATTGACCTCACGATAAAAAGTGGAGAGATCCATGCAATCATGGGCTTGAATGGATCTGGAAAAAGCACTTTGGCAAAAGTGTTGGCAGGTCACTCGGCGTATGAAATTACAGCAGGAACTGTGCGGTTTGAAGATAAGGATTTATTGGAGCTGGCACCTGAGGATCGTGCACGCGCCGGATTATTTTTGGCTTTTCAATATCCGATTGAAATTCCAGGCGTAGCAAACACGCAATTTCTTCGTCTTGCCTATAACACAATACAAGCCCAGCGGGGCAAGGAAGAGTTGGATCCTCTCGAATTTGATGATTTTGTGCGCGAAAAAATGAAATTATTAGATATGAATCCCGATTTCTTGGATCGTAGTGTCAATGAAGGATTCTCAGGTGGGGAGAAGAAACGAAACGAAATTCTGCAAATGGCATTGTTAGAGCCGAAATTGAGCATCTTGGATGAAATGGACTCCGGGCTTGATATCGACGCGCTGAAGACCGTAGCCAATGGCGTTAATCAAATTGCCAATAAAGACAATGCCACAATTTTAGTGACGCACTATCAGCGTTTACTGGATTATGTCGTTCCGGATTTTGTGCATATTATGCAGTCAGGCCATATTGTGTTGACAGGTGGTAAGGAATTAGCACTTGAATTGGAAACACGAGGTTATGACTGGGTTACTGCAAATAAACGGTCAATTGCCGGAGCAATCGCATGAGCGAAACAGTTGCTACCGATTACCTTGATTGCCTACTGAAATCTTGGTCGACAAAATCAAATGAGCCGTTATCATGGTTAAATCAATTACGTGCTCGTGCAATTGATCATGTTAGTACACAGAGATTGCCCACGAAGCGTGATGAAGAATGGCGTTTCACTGATATCTCCGCGCTTACTCGCTTATCTTTTCAGTCTGCACAACCACACACTAATTTGCAAACGCAGGATATTGAACATTTGTATCTGAAGGAAGCAAAAAGCTCTCTGGTGTTTGTAGATGGCTATTATTCTCCGCAGTTATCGACCCATGTTGATCCCGCAGTACTTCAGGTTGGCAATTTATCAACATTCTTATTAACACATGCATCAGTTCTGGAATCTCATTTTGGTCAATACGTGAAATTTGATAACAACGTATTTGCAGCACTCAATACGGCATTCCTTCGTGATTGCGCATTGATCATTGCGCCAAAGAATACCGCCATCGCCGAACCCGTTCACTTATTGTTCATTGCGACACAATCAGAGGTAACTTGCTATCCACGCTGTTTGATAATTGGAGAGCCCGGAAGTAACGTAACATTTGTTGAGGATTATGTTTCTCTTCGGGAGACTGCCTACGTCACAAATTCAGTAACAGAAATTAGCTTGTCTGCGAATGCGCACGCCAGACACATTAGAATTCAACGGGAAAGCGCACAAGCTTATCATCTGGCAAATTGCGCAGTTTCGCTGGCTCATGGAAGTAACTATCAATCGGTCAGTATTTCATTAGGGGCGCAGATTTCCCGCTACAATCTGAATGTTCAATTAGTTGATGAAGCTGCAGAGTGCACGATTGATGGGCTTGCGTTAATTTCAGATAACCAGTTAGCCGATACGCATACCTGCATCGATCACATAAAACCAAATGGAATCAGTCGTCAGCAACATAAATGTATCGTCAATGATAAAGCACATGCTGTATTTAATGGAAAAATTATTGTACGGCCTTATGCGCAGCAAACAAATTCATCGCAATCGAGCCGTAACTTGTTACTTAGTAAAACTGCACAGATAGACACGAAACCACAACTGGAAATTTTTGCCGATGATGTTAAATGTGCACATGGGGCAACAGTTGGACAGCTTGATCAAGAAGAAATCTTTTATCTACAAAGCCGTGGGTTATCCGAAGCAACAGCACGCAGTTTATTAACTTACGCTTTCGGTGCGGAAATAATCGATCGTATTCCCGTAAGCTCACTCAGGCAGCAACTGGCACAAACTGTACTTAATCAGACTCGGGGTAATAAATTATGAATTCAGCGCATGCTTCTCTGAAATCAGAAATTACTTCTGACGTCGATTGGAGAAAGGTTCGCACCGATTTTCCTATTCTCGAGCTGAAAATTGACGGAAAACCGCTTATCTACCTTGATAATGCTGCATCCAGTCAAATGCCACAATTAGTCATTGATCGTTTAGTACGCTATCAAACTAAACAACACGCAAATATTAATCGTGCCGTACATTATTTATCTGAAGTTGCCACGCAGGAATATCACGATGCACGATGCAAGTTACAACAATTCATCAATGCACGCGAAGATCGGGAAGTTATTTTTACCAGCGGTACAACAGATTCCATTAACTTGGTTATGCAAGGATATGGACGTAAATTTATCCAAGCAAACGATGAAATTATTCTTACCACATTGGAACATCACTCCAATATTGTTCCGTGGCAAATGCTGGCTAACGAAAAAGGTGCAAAAATTCGTGTTGTCCCAATTAATGACAAAGGCGAATTAGATGTCGACGAATATGAAAGATTATTTAATGAGCGTACTAAGTTTGTCGGTTTGATTCATGTTTCGAATGCACTCGGTACGATTAATCCGATTAAAAGAATGATCGATTTCGCTCATCGATATGATGTTCCCGTGTTAATTGATGGTGCACAGGCTGCTCTTCATATACCTATTGATGTGCAGGCGCTTGATTGCGATTTTTATGCATTCTCAGCGCATAAATTATGTGGTCCGACCGGAGTAGGCATTCTCTATGGTAAAGCTGTACTCCTGGAATCCATGCAGCCTTATAAAGGTGGTGGGAATATGATCGCATCGGTAACTTTTGAAGAAACGATCTATAACACCATTCCTCATAAATTTGAGGCAGGTACTCCTCCGATTGCCGCTGCTATTGGCTTTGGTGCTGCCATTGATTATTTGACGACTATTGGTATCGAGAATATTGCTGCGTATGAATCTACATTGCTTGATTACGCAACCAAATGTCTTACTCAAATCCCTGGTGTCAATATTATTGGTACAGCGAATGAAAAAACTGCCGTTATTTCTTTCACCATTGATGGAGTCCATCCACATGATATTGGAACCATCTTAAATCAAGATGGCATTGCCGTTCGTACTGGGCATCACTGTGCGCAACCTGTCATGCAGCGATTTAATGTACCTGCCACCTCCAGAGCCTCATTTGCTTTCTATAATAACAAAACAGAGGTTGATGCTTTGATTGCCGGGATTAAAACCGTTCAGAAGGTTTTCTTATAATGCATACCAATTCTCTGTATCAGGAGGTCATTCTCGACCACAACAGAAAGCCGCGTAATTATGGCAAGCTGGATCAAGCGAGTCATCATGCAGTTGGCCACAATCCGTTATGCGGTGATCGTCTGGATATTACATTGCAACTTGAGAATGAGCAGATCTGTGATATTGCATTTCAAGGAGAATCCTGTGCAATCTGCAAGGCTTCCGCATCGATGATGACAACTGCAGTCAAAGGGAAATCTCGTTTGGATGCGGAAATACTGATTCACGAATTTCGCGAACTGGCTACTGGAAAACTGGATACCGGTCATCCGCATCATCTTGGGAGATTAACGGTTTTCTCAGGCATTCGCGACTTACCCACGCGGGTTAAATGCGCAATTTTACCGTGGCACACTTTGCATGCCGCACTCAACTCTATTTCTAGCACTTCCACTGAGGCCAATAATGATTCTGCACAAATGGTGTCGAATCATTCAGTTAGTTGAGTGTCAATCCTAGATCTGTGTATAACTTCTATTAGCCATCCATACTGCATATCAATAGCAGCTTCAATACTTTAATACTGAAAAATGCCAAAAATTTCTGACATTGAAGGAACACCCAACAAGAATGCTTTGAAATTCATTCTTAAAGAACCATTGACCTGGGGCGTTGCACGTTCATTCGATAATGCTGATGCCGCCAGAGACGATCCACTGGCATCTGCATTATTCGATATTGATCATGTCACGAATGTTTTTTATATCGATCATTGGATCACTGTCACTCAGGATGGTGGAGCTAATTGGCAAGACCTGGCGCGTGATATTGCCGACCCTATCCGTGCAGCACCGGCTGCTTCTGCGCAGTCTGCCGAGACCGTCGCTACTGCTAGCCAGGCTCTGGCTAACGTGAATCCGGAAGATCAACTGCGTTTGGAGAAAATCAATATTTTATTAGATGAAGAGGTGCGCCCTTATCTGCAAAGTGATGGTGGTGATTTGCATATCTTGGGACTCGAGGGCAACATTCTGCGTATCCATTATCAAGGTGCATGCGGTACATGTCCCAGCTCTATTTCAGGCACACTTAGAGGAATTGAGAATATGCTTAGAACCATAGAGCCTGATATTCAAGTTGTTGCCAGTTAAATGCCCGACATAAGAAAGGTGGCATAGCCACCTTTCATTAATTAATTTCGACCAGTCATTAAACACGCTTTCGGAATTCGTTGTTGTGCGGATCAATCTCGATTTTATCGCCAATCTCTACAAAAGCCGCCACTTGAATTTCAAAATTTGTTCCTGCAAGGCGAGCTGGTTTCATAATCTTGCCCGTAGTATCACCCCGTATGGCTGGTTCGGTATACTCGACTTCGCGTACAATCGTATTGGGTAACTCAACAGAAATCGCCTTGCCATCGTAGAAAGTTACCTGACATACATCTTCCATACCATCCGTCAAGTAATTTAAAACGTCTGACATGTTGTCAGCCTCAACTTCAATCTGATTATAATCCGCATCCATAAAAACGTAGAGCGGATCGGCGTAATAACTGTATGTACAGTCTTTTCTATCCAGAACAACTAAATCGAATTTTTCATCCGCTTTGTAAACGGTTTCGGTTGTAGTGCTGGAAAACAGGTTCTTCAATTTCATTTTTACCACAGATGCGTTACGGCCAGACTTGGTAAACTCTGCCCGTTGTACAACCATAGGGTCATTACCAATCATTATGACGTTACCTGATCGTAGTTCCATTGCGGTTTTCATAGTTCAATTCCAAATTTTAGGTTAGAAGCTAGATTAATGTGGGTATCAACAGTAAACTTTGAGCTTGATAACCAAGAATTATAGCTGATTTTCAGCAAACTGCACCAGATTGGATGCCAAATCTTCCTGTTTCAGCAATTGATTAACCCAATTCTTATTATGCTGGATCAAAGGCCCGTAACAAGCTGCAAAGTCTTCCCAAATAAGATTATTCAATTCACATCTTACATTCCAGCAGTGCCACATTGCTTGCACGGCGGATGCAACTTTGACAGGTAACCCTGCTGTGTATAGCGTAAGAAATGCATCAAATTTATCCCGATGTGCATCCTCTTGCTGAGGATAAATATTCCATATGAAGGGCTTAATCGCCCACTGCGCACGTACAAAAGAATCTTCGCCGCGTACAAAATTAAAATCACAACTCCACAGCAATAGGTCATATTCCGTTTGTTCCATAAACGGAATAATCTGAATGGTGAGTTGCTTATAGTTTATTAATGCCTTAGTCTGGCATGGTGCATGATTAAATAATGCTGAAAGGCGATCAGCAGCAATTCCTTGCGGGACGATCAATAAAACGGGTACTGTTGATTCTGATAATACTTGAATGAAGTTTTCGACGGGCGCGCTCTGATAACAAAATAGTGAAATACGTATCTCTCCGGTTTTTCTTTCAGACAGCCTTTTGCGTTGGAAGAATTTCCGCTCTGTTGCTTGGTCAAAGTTATCATGTATTGTCAGACAATCCTTCTCCCGCAACAACCCACCACTGCCAGGCACAAAGCCGGGAAAAAAGAATGTCTTGGCTAAAGAAAAACGGGGATGGGGTGAAGGTAAACCATGATATTCAGTCACCCAAGATTCGGCACTCAGATATTCCAAATTAATCCAGACAGGATTCCTTTCTTTCTGTAACATCGCCCTCACATACTTTTCAGGCAATTCGCACGCGAATGCTTCAATGACTACGTCTGCCGGTTCAGTATCCACAAATGACCGTTGCCAATAACAGATCTCAACGCAATGAATGATTTGGTACTGAGCTCGAGGATTTACTTCCGGTACTATATTGGCAAAGCTGACTAAATTATTAACCCATAATCGTACTGATTGACCATGTTCATGAACCAGTTGTTTGGCAAGGCGCCAACATACGCCAATATCACCGAAATTATCGATAACTGCACAAAAAATATCCCATTTGCGTCGCATTGAATTATCGGCAAGTTGTGTTTGGAATCTTTTGCGTGAGCACGGATATTGCCAAGAGTATTGCATCGCAATAATTGAGAAATTTAATCACGCAATTATCTTTCTAATCGTTCTTTTTCAGAATGGCGCTTTTTTGTTGTTCAAATTCTTGTTCCGTGAGCACACCACTATCGCGTAGTTGTTGCAATCGTTCCAGTGCCATTATCTGTTCAGGTGACGGATATTTCATTGCCGATGGAATAGAATCCACAACGTTGTTTGTCACGGCTTGTCCATTTGCAAAGCCGAGAAATCTTGCAATTTTTGAAAGTAACGTATTAATTAAATGCCATAGTTTTGGTAATGACCAAATGGCAATACCCATAAACACAACAAATAATATTAGAAATATTTCCTGATGCTTCAGTGCTGCCCACATCCCAGAGAACACCAAGAAATCCTCCGTGATGGAAGCTGACCAATTCGAAACCGGTTCAGGAGATGTGTTTATCAACAACCGTGTGCCAGCTTTGGTAGCATGGCTGGTCGCAGCCACGCCCGCTCCTAAAATACCCGCAGCAATTTCGAGTGCGGGCGTCACGTCTCCGACTGCACCAGCTGCTAGCATGGCGCCTGCAGGAATTCGAACAAAAGTATGAATGGAATCCCATGCAGAATCCATTCCAGGAATCTTATCCATGAAAAATTCAATGAAATACATAATGCCGGCTGCACCTATCACCAACGGTTCTTGCAATACCGATAATTCAGCAGGCAAATTAATATGGCCTGTCGAGCCACCCAGTCCCAGTACCAGTAAAACTGCATACAGATTAATGCCACTGGCCCAGGAAGCACCCATCATCAAGGCAATTGTTGCTAGTAGTGCTTCATAATTTTCCATATTAAAATTTACTTATATCTGTATGATCATTGATCAAATTATGACATTGCGTGCGGTTTTTCAGATTGTTATGATTCGTTTGCCGATATCCATATCAGCAAATCGACACATTGTGTATAAATGCTGTTTGGATGCAGTCCTCCGATACTGTGTTCATTAATTCATTATGGGGCATTCTGAGCTTTGTTAATCACATCGACATGAAGGTCGAATTTTCCCTGATTGCGCTCTTTGAAATAGTGCTTGAGCGGATCGTGAATGACCCGAAACGCCATTTCTTCCCACGGCATTTCTTGTTCCGATACCAGTTTGACTTCCAGGCTTTCGATTCCGGGCTTGAAATCGAGGTCTAGCAACTTTGCCCTGAAAATAAAATAAACTTGGCTGATATGAGGCAGGCTATATACTGCGTATAGATCGCCTATTTCCACACGTGCATTAGCTTCTTCCAACGTTTCTCTCGCCGCGGCTTGTGCCAGCGTTTCGTTATTTTCCATAAAACCGGCGGGCAAAGTCCACCAGCCCTTACGAGGTTCTATGGCACGCTTGCACAATAAAATTTTATCTTCCCATTCAGGGATACATCCCACAACCATTTTGGGATTCTGATAATGAATGATATTACAAGTACTGCATACATAGCGGGGTAGAGAATCACCTTCAGGTATCATCAATACGACAGTGGCACTACAGTTGCTGCAATATTTCATGATGCATCCTAACTTGCTTATTCAGTAAGATCAAAAAACTTAGTTTTGCGTAACGGTAAAATCTCGGGTCGCCAGTTGATTTCCCAATTCATCGATTAATTCCACATGCCAGGAACCTATTCGTTGGTGATCCAGTTGCTTGCTGGCGTGAGTGCGCCAATTGCTATTATGCACTTGCAAGCGCAATTGTGAATCCAATTTGTTATTAAAATACCAGTTAACCCGGATATTTTTTCCTTGCAGGTTTTGTAATTGCAGATAGAAATGGATGGGTTTGGTTTCACCCGATTTTAATTGTACAGTATCAATCGAATCAACGGGCTCGCGCCCCTTAATTGCATGGGTTAACAAGGCTCTAAGAACCTCGGGCTGATCCGATGTTTTATGCGGCTTGGATTGAGATGCGGTTTTGGGTACATTTTTGTCTGGTGTATTGGATGGATCAGTAATAGAGTTTGTTTTTGGTTTTTTGGTGGGCAGGATGATGGTTTGGGGTGTGGTAATGTTGTTGTCGGATGCCGGAGCTGATGGGGCAGGATGCGTGTTGATCGGGGTATTTAACTCAGATCCAGCTGAGGCATCGGTTAGGTCGGGTCCGGCATCAATCTTTGTTGGAGGAGACGTGCTCTCAGGTGTGGAAATAGCTGAATCATTCATGGGCTCCTCAGAGCTTTGGCTACTGAAAATTAAATAACCGAGCACAACTAAAATAGTTAGCAGTGCGAGTGCGGCAATGGAAATTTTTCTCCAATCCAGCGATTCTTCATAAATGATTTCAGGTTCGGGGTAGATTTCCTCGATGGCTTGCGGAGGTTCTTGCTGAATCTGAATGCGGATTTTTAATGTATTGTTATTATTGCTCATGATGCACTTTTTAGGACAAGATGAAGTCACAGGGTTGGTTTTTTGACGAATGCGCAGTATAAAGGATTTTTGGTCAAGAACTGAAACCGTGTTTCACCGGTATTCATTATACTGATTCGATATGAATGAAAGAATCGAGAAAATAAGGCAACGCATACAAGATTTACGCGCTCAGATCGAGCTGCACAATTACCGGTATTACGTATTGGACACTCCAACCATTCCCGATACCGAATATGACAGACTATTGCGCGAGTTACAGCACATTGAGCAAGACTATCCGCAACTAATAACAGCCGATTCTCCGACACAACGTGTGGGTGCGGCACCACTCAAAGCTTTTTCGCAAATTGTGCATCGTAGACCGATGCTATCGCTGAGTAATGCGTTTGACGATGTGGAAGTAGAAGCTTTCGACCGGCGCGTGTGCGAAGGATTGGCAGTGGATAATGTCGAATATGCGGTAGAGCCGAAATTTGACGGACTGGCTGTCAGTCTATGTTATGAAAATGGAATTTTTAAAACCGGTGCGACACGTGGCGATGGCTATACGGGCGAAAATATTACATTGAATCTGAGAACGATTAAATCAATTCCTTTGTTGCTCCCAGTCGAGAATCCGCCACCATGGCTGGAAGTGAGAGGTGAAGTATTAATGTTGAGAACGGATTTCTTGGCTTTAAATCAGCGTCAATCCGCTAAAGGTGAAAAAGAATTTGCCAATCCGCGCAATGCAGCAGCAGGGTCGTTACGTCAACTTGATCCTGGTGTTACTGCAATCCGGCGTTTAACCTTCTTTGCTTATGGCGTTGGACAATATCAGGATTGCCACATGCCACTGGATAAACACAGTCATGTAATGGCCTATCTTGCGTCGTTACATTTTCCTGTTGCCAAAGAAGGCGGCGTAGTTAAGGGGCTGCAAGAATTGTTAGCGTATTATCAAGAGATTGAGGTGCAACGCGCGCGCTTGCCGTATGATATTGATGGCGTGGTGTATAAAGTCAATTCCCTGGCACAGCAGGAACGGTTAGGATTCGTATCGCGCGCGCCACGATTTGCGCTGGCGCACAAATTTCCGGCACAGGAAGCGATTACGCAACTGTTGGGTATTGAGATTCAGGTTGGAAGAACCGGCGCCTTGACGCCGGTCGCGCGCTTAAAACCGGTGTTTGTCGGTGGCGTGACCGTTACCAATGCCACTTTGCACAATGCGGATGAAATTGAACGTAAGGATGTGCGCATTGGCGATACCGTCATCGTTCGCCGTGCGGGTGACGTGATTCCCGAAATTGTATCAGTGATATTGGAAAAACGTCCGGTAGAGGTGCAGGTTTTTGTGATGCCGGAGCATTGCCCGGTATGTGGCGCTAAAGCTGTGCGGCTAGTGGGTGAAGCGGTATCGCGTTGTACCGGTGGATTATTTTGCCCGGCGCAGCGTAAACAGGCGATTCTGCATTTTGCTTCGCGTCGGGCTATGGATATCGAGGGTTTGGGCGATAAACTGGTTGAGCAAATGGTCGATCAAGGGGTCGTGCGAACCCCGGCGGATTTATATAAATTGGGATTAAGCGCTCTGGCTAATCTGGAACGCATGGCGGAGAAATCAGCCGGTAATATTCTGCGCGCGATAGAAAAAAGTAAGCATACGACATTAGCAAGATTTATCTATGCATTGGGGATTCGTAACGTTGGAGAAGCCACCGCAAAGGATTTGGCGGCGCATTGTGGCAACCTCGACCGGCTGATCGAAGCCGGTAGTGAGCGTTTGCAACAAATTCCGGATGTTGGTCCGGTGGTGGCGCAGAGCATCGCGGATTTCTTTGCCGAAGCCCATAATCGTGAAGTGATTGAGCAGCTTCGTGCCTGTGGAGTGCATTGGCATGAGCATGAGGGAATATCCGTTTTAGCCGGGGAAATGAGACCATTGCAGGGAAAGACGTTTGTTTTAACTGGAACATTACCGATTATGAGCCGTGAAGAAGCCAAAGAAAAGATTGAATTGCTGGGGGGGAAAGTGAGCGGCAGTGTTTCCAAGAAAACGGATTATGTCGTCGTGGGTGCGGATCCGGGCAGCAAATACGACAAGGCGCTGAGCTTGGGCATTGCTGTGCTTGATGAAGCGGGATTGCTGGAATTACTGCAAGAACGCTGAAATTGCCATGCTGACTTACCCACAAGCGCAACAAATCCTGGAAACGGCGGAACTGATTTATTCCGAGCGGACGGTTGCGCAAACGGTGCATCGTATGGCGAGGGATATCACGCAGCAGTTATCGCAGCAACAGCCACTGGTTTTATGTGTGATGGGCGGTGCGGTGGTATTTACCGGACACTTGTTACCGCAACTTCATTTTCCGCTGGATTTTGATTATTTGCATTTGTCACGTTATAACAAGCAACTACAGGGTGGGGAAATTCAATGGCGGGTTGAGCCTGGAGAGAGTGTCAAAGATCGGGTTGTGCTGGTGCTGGATGATATTCTGGATCAAGGCCTTACGCTTGCCGCCATTCGTGACAAGGTGCTGAAAAATGGCGCAAGAGCATTTTATAGCGCGGTGTTTGCCGAGAAAGAAACGAGCAAGCCGAAGCCGCTTCAGGCCGATTTTGTTGGGCTGATCGTTCCAGACCGCTACGTTTTCGGGTTCGGCATGGACATACACGGCGCGTGGCGAAATTTACCCGCCGTTTATGCAGTAAAAGATTGAATCCAAGTTTGGGAGAATGATGTTTGCAATTATTGGCGGCAGTGGAATGACGCAATTATCCTGCCTGGAAATATCGCGTCGGGAAATCATACGTACTCCTTACGGTGAACCTTCCGGCCCATTGACATTTGGCAAGATGAGAAATGAAGATATCGTTTTTCTGGCACGGCATGGGCATGGGCACACGATTCCACCGCATGCGATCAATTATCGCGCAAATTTATGGGCGCTGCATTCTTTGCAGCCATCGCATGTCATCGCTGTAGCGTCGGTCGGCGGTATTCGCGCTGATCTGGCACCGGGACGGCTAATGATTCCGGATCAGGTTATTGATTATACTTATGGACGCAGCTTCACTTTTTTTGAAGGCAAGGAACAGCCCGTTACGCATATTGATATGACTCTACCATATAGTCAGCGCACCCGCGCTTTGTTGCTGCAAGCGGCAAAAAATGCCAACGAAGCTGTTTTCGATGGTGGAGTTTATGCGGCGACGCAAGGTCCCCGGCTGGAAACAGCCGCCGAGATCAACCGCCTGGAGCGCGACGGCGCGGATATCGTAGGCATGACCGGTATGCCGGAAGCCGCACTGGCTAGAGAACTGAACCTAAATTACGCGAGCATTGCCGTGGTCGCCAATTATGCCGCAGGACGCGGCACTAACGTGAGCAGCATTCCGTTGAAGGAGATTTATGCGGTATTGGAGCAAGCAATGATGGGAGTCAGAAACATTCTGGAACATGTGGTGAGCTGCGATGGCCATTAAACCGGTACTCAAAATGGGTGAGCCATTGTTGCTGCAAGTGGCTAAGCCTGTCGATCGATTCGATACCCCGGAACTGCATACGTTGATTCAGGATATGCAGGACACCATGGCGTATTTGAATGGTGCAGGCTTGGCGGCACCCCAAATCGGCGTGAGTCTGCAAGTCGTCATTTTTGGATTTGAAAAGAATCAACGTTACCCCGATGCCGACGAGGTGCCCTTTACCGTGCTCCTCAATCCGCATTTGACGCCATTATCCGACGAGAAAGAAGACGGCTGGGAAGGTTGTCTCAGCGTGCCCGGCATGCGTGGTGTGGTACCTCGCTATATCAATCTGCGCTATCAGGGCTTCGATCAATACGGCACAGTGCTCGACCGCAACGTCAATGGTTTTCACGCGCGCGTGGTGCAGCACGAATGCGATCACTTGCAGGGGATTCTGTATCCGATGCGGATCAGGGATTTCAGGCAGTTCGGGTTTACGGATGTGCTGTTTCCGGGGCAGGTGGTTGTGGATGATTAGCTAGTTAAGCTAAAGGAGAAATGCGTAAATATTATGGATTGGATACCTGCTATATCGACCTCATCACTGTTAATTTTGGCTCTAGGGCTGTTTCGGAATCTTATCATTACAAGATTAACTAATTCCGTTAAGCATGAATATGATGCAAAGATTGAGAATCTAAAGGCTGAGCTGCGTAAGAACGAAGAAGCATTTAAGATAGATTTATCCACAAAAACATCACAAATAGAAGCTTTAAGAAATGTTGTGCTATCTGGAGTTACTAGTCGTCAAGCAGTAATTTTCGAACGACAATTAGTAGCTGTTGAACAGCTTTGGGAAGCATTTGTATCCCTAGCCCCGGCTAAAGAGGTATCTGCTTGGATGGCAGAAGTAAAATTTGAATCAGCCGCGAAAGAAGCAGCAAAGAATTCAAGGGTTAGAGAAATGTTTTCAATGATAGGTAATTTTGATTTGAATAATCTGGAAATCAAGCAGGCATTAAAAACTCGACCGTTTATTTCTCCACTCGCATGGGCTTATTATTCTGCTTATGAAGCTATAGTTTTTCATGCAATAACTAGGTTACATATGCTTAAAAACGGTATCGATATGGTAGAAGTCATAGATAGCAGCAGAGTGATTAGCCTTGTGAGAGTTGCGCTGCCACATCAAGTCCAATATATAGAAAAATATGGTCCCAGTGCATTTCATTATTTACTTGAGGAACTTGAGTCTAATTTATTAGCCGCATTTAGGCTAATGTTTCAAGGCGAAGAGGTTGATAAGGATAATTTAGAAAAAGCGGCTGCGATCATAAAGCAGTCCGAGGCGCTAATGGATGCAAATGTGAAATCAGGCGCGGTGGAGGAAACATTATGAATTTATCAATAGCGTATGCGTGGTGGAGTGGATAAGTATGCGCTATCCACCATCATGTGTAGTCCGAATCTCATACAATCCCTAAGTGCCATTCGCATTGGTGAATTCACCAATAGATCAATAAGCTTATGTCACCCAAGGTTGCTGTAAGTTAACTTGCATGTTAACATCCGACAATGAAAACGATACATTTTTACCGATCGGAGTCTGGTGCTTGCCCGGTAGAAGATTTTTTGGATTCTTTATCTGGGGAGCAAGCGCAGAAAGTAACTTGGGTATTGCAGTTGATTGAAGATCTGGAAGTTATTCCTTCGCAGTATTTTAAGAAACTGGTGAATACGGATGATTTATGGGAAGTTCGAATTCAGGCGGGAAATAACATTTTTCGATTATTGGGTTTTCTGGAAGGTAAGCAAATGGTGATTCTAAATCATGCTTTTCAGAAAAAAACACAAAAAACGCCTGCAAAAGAAATTCTGATCGCCGAAGCGCGTAAGAAAGAATATCTCAAAAGGAGAAAATAATCATGAGTGATTTAAGAAAATATGTCAGCAAGCGGAAGGCGGTTGATGTTGCATTTAATGAGAATTATGAAGAAGGCTACCAGGCTTTTAAAATAGGTGTGCTGCTTCGGCAAGCCAGGGAAGCTTCCGGGTTAACGCAAGAACAGATTGCTGAGAAACTCAACACCAAGAAATCAGCGATATCGAGAATTGAAAACCATGCCGAAGATATAAAATTGTCGACTTTAGAAAAATTTGCTGCTGTTCTTGGCTGTAAAATTGAAGTTTCTATTAGCCAGGATAATCGATAAACAGTACCAATAAGCTGTATCGAATGAGTGTCAATGACCGGATAAGGCTGGGAAGCTGTGAAGCAGGGGAAATGCTGACCAGCGAGGAGCTTCAATGGGAAATCGATGCATGGTAGTCTTGGAGAGATGAAAACCATCTTGCACTTCAGTCGCTACTCAAACAACCCGGAAACCACTGCCGCTAAATCCGGTTTAACCACCACCAGTATCACCACCGCAAACAAAACCAACACTGGAAATTCATTGAACCAGCGGTAAAAAACATGCCCATGCTGATTAGCATCGTTTTTAAACGCTTTAACATATTTTCCGCAGTAATAATGATAGACGATCAGTATCAATACCAATGCCAGCTTGGCGTGTAACCAGCTTCCCGAGAAACCGTACCCCAGCCACAGCCACACGCCGAACACTACAGTCAGCACCGCGCCGGGGGTCATGATGCCATAATACAGTTTGCGCTCCATGATCTTGAAGCGCTCTTTGCCGGGTTGATCTTCACATTGAGCGTGATACACGAATAAGCGTGGCAGGTAAAATAGTCCCGCGAACCAGGTGACCATGAAAATAATGTGCAGTGATTTAATCCAGAGCATGGCAGTGTGAATGGTTAGGGTTAAAGTTGTATGATGGTGAATGTGTAATTTTAGCGTTATTCCTCGGGATTAGGGGATTATTGTAATATTTGCGGTTTGATTAAAGAGCGAAATGACTATGAATCAACATTATCAAAATTTAGTGCAGAAACTGGAAGAAATTGCTCATTTAAATGGCGTGATGAGTACGTTGGGGTGGGATCAGGAAGTGGTGATGCCTGCAGGTGCCGGTGAGGCGCGCGCGAAACAGATGGCTGCGCTGGCGGGGGTGATTCATGAGCGCATGACCGATCCTGCGCTGGGGGATTGCTTGAATGAGCTGAAAGAAAAAAATTCTGATCGCCTGGGTGAAGTGGAACGCTGCAATATTCGCGAAGCGCTGCACAGTTATGAATTGGAAACCAAAGTGCCGAAGCAACTGGTGCAGGAACTGGCAGAATTGAGTTCGCGTGGCCAGGGTATTTGGGTGATGGCGCGGCAAGAGAATAAATTTTCCGATTTCGCGCCGGTGTTGAAACGTTTCCTGGCATTGAAAACCGAGTGGGCGCAGCGTGTATCGCCCGATTTGAACCCTTATGACGCAAATATCGACTTGTTTGAGCGTGGCACCACGATGGACATGATCACACCCATATTCGAGCGCTTGAAGCAGGAACTGATACCGTTGATCGAAGCTATTCAGAATCATCCTCAACAACCTGATACGTCATTCCTACAAGGCAGGTTTGCGCTGGATAAACAGGAAGCATTAGCACGCAAAATCAGCCAGGATATCGGTTTTAATATTCAACAAGGTCGGATCGATGTGTCGGTGCATCCTTTTTGCGGTGGCAGCCATCCTACCGATGTGCGAATTACAACGCGCTATAAAGACAGTGATTTTATCGAATCTTTGTATTCGGTGATTCATGAGACTGGTCATGCATTGTACGAACAGGGGCGCCCGTATGAATTTGGGGATTTGCCGGCATCGGAATCATTAACGATGGGGATTCATGAATCCCAGTCGTTGTTCTGGGAACGCATGGTTGCGCAAGGCAAGCCGTTCTGCTCGCATTATTTCGATACGATTCGAGCCACATTTCCGGATAATCTGCAATCCGCCAATGTGGATTCGTTTTATCGCGCGATCAATACGTGCAAACCGGGTTTTATTCGCGTGGAAGCGGATGAAGTGACTTACCCATTGCATGTCATATTGCGCTACGAGATCGAAAAGGGTTTGTTTGACGATTCGATGCGAGTCGATGATTTACCTGCTATTTGGAACGAGTTAATGTGGAAATATCTGGGAATTACGCCACCCACCGATACGTTGGGCGTATTGCAGGATTCGCATTGGAGCGGCGGGGCGTTCGGGTATTTTCCTTCGTATACACTGGGTGCGATATATGCCTGTCAGTTTTATACCGCATTGCTGAGCGAGCAGCCAGATACGGAAATGAACATTGCAACAGGAAATTTTGCGCCGATTAAAGATTGGTTAAACGAAAAAATCCACCGCCAGGGCAGACTTTACACGCCACAAGAACTGGTGCAGCGTGTAACAGGTGAGGCTTTGAGTCCGGATCATTTTATTGATTACTTAACGACTAAATACAGTGAGATTTATCAACTGGGTTAGTTTGGTTTAATCTGATTGATCCCGCTATACCTGCTTACGGTTTTGATTGCTTTCTATCCATTTCCTGACACGATTTGCGTCACCAATACGCGTATTTTTACCCCACGAATTAAGGAGCACGATAACAACGGGCTGCCCGGAAATTTTGGCGTGCATGACTAGGCAGCGCCCGGCCTCATTCAGGTATCCGGTTTTGGAAACATCAATAGTCCAGTTCTGGCTGCGCACCAAGCTATTGGAATTGACATATTGCAACTGACCGCGTTTATTTCCCGGAGATACGGAATGTTGTGATGCGGTGGAGAATTCACGTATGACAGTATAGCGATTGGAGGCAGCGACCAGTTTGGCCAAATCGCGCGCACTCGCTACATTATTGCTGCTCAATCCGGTAGGTTCGACAAATCGGCTGTTAAGCATACCCATTTGTTTGGCTTTAATGTTCATGGCATTCACAAATGCCTTAGTGCCGCCAGGGTAGGTGCGCCCTAATGCTGCTGCTGCACGGTTTTCTGAGGACATCAGTGATAACTTCAACAATTCATGTCGCGAAAGCTTGCTGCCAACGGGTAAGCGGGAAGTTGTGTACTTCAGCTTGTCAACATCAGCACTCTCTATCGTGATGATTTCATTCGGTGCTAAACGGGCATCCAGTGTGACGATAGCCGTCATTAATTTGGTGATGGAAGCGATGGGCATAACCTTATCGGCATTCTTGTCATAGATGACGTGCTCATTCTGCGCATTAAAAACCAGGGCAGCGTGAGATTTAACATCCAGATTGTTTTTTTTGTGCCAGTGAATTGCCGGTATAAAAAAACAGAATGCAAGATAAAATAAATACTTGTTTCATTATTTTCCATCCCAATGAGTAAAAATTGCAAAGCAAATTTGTATTAATTCACCTATTTTTATGAGCGAGGAAAATATCTTTTAAGTATTTTATTATCAAGGTATTTTTATTAAGATCTTATTTTTTCCTGAGAATAACAATTTTTTGTGCAGTTTTAGTGGATGATTGCAATAAGTTATTTTGGATGATTATATTCACTAATATGATTGCGACAAATTCAGGGAAAATTATTCAGTTTGCTGAGGGATTATCCATCCACTCCGAGATATATTCTTGCGTCGGACACGCAAAACAATAGGTCAAGCCAGTAGTTGCTTAATTTATTAAAATCATTATTCAATCTGTGCGATTGCTTTAGATGATAAAGCATAAAAAAAGCTATCTATCCAAGCTTGACCTATTTATGGGTTTGCTCTACAGCTAATTAATTATTTACCAAAATTTGGTTGTTTTATTTTCGCAGGGCAGGTAATCATTTCACCATCAGTGCGATCTCTAATTTTCTCACCGTCTTTTTTGCCTTCGCATGACATTTTATTCAAGATATCCTGGGCAGCTACTGGAGGCAGTGAAGACTCTTTGTTTCCGCTTGCCATTGTGACAGAAGATCCCACTAAAAAAACCAAACCGATTGCAGCGATCAGAAATTTGCTCATTTTCAACTCCTATATTAATGTTATGAAGGAAGCCAATTTTTATATACCTGACTTACCAACCATGAATTTATCACAATCAAGGCCGTAATGGCCATTTCTTTTTCAAATTAAAGAACTGGGGAATGCATGCATTTTTTGCGATTAATTGAGTTTAAATCAATTAAGAGCGATGACAGACTTTATTAAGCTAGGGTGGATTTAAACACGAAGTGCAATTTTTATTCTTTGTTCTCTTCCAAAATACATAAAAGCAATTGGACAGTTTGGTCTGGAATTTTCTCAATCATTCCCGCCACTAGGTGGAACCTTGCGCGACTGAGTTGATGATGGAATCATCGTCGGACTTAATCGCTGTCTTTTTTGTAAAGCCGCGATTCAGCAATTTAGCGATTGATAAGTGCGATTACTTATTTTAATTCATTGAGTTGCTATATCGTACGCTGGAATTTTTTAGTGCTACGATTTGGCTGTGACTTATTTCCAAACGCGCCCTTGCTTGCGCGCGGGGCGATTTGGTGTGTAGCCGTTCGCCATGTTTGTCCCTTATGAGGTTGCTTAAGTCTGCTCTATGCGTACTTGTATATCAGATGCTAAAGAAAGCATTATCTCAGGAAGAAATCCCCTAAAAATAAAAAAATCAGAAGCGCAAAACCTGAGATCAATTCATATAACGGTACTTGGAGAAATTTTGTACACAACTCAGAAACCAAGACTAGCCAGAAAATCATCTACCTGATCTTGATTACATACTACATCATTTCTTTTCTCAGGATTGGTAACTGGTCCATTCATAAGTCCGTCATCATCTGCATGACTCTTCTTGAGAGAAACATTGGCTAACAATAGATCAATGAGATCTTTTTCTAAACTTTGTACCATATGCGTAATTTTCTTGATTACTTGACCTGTGAGATCTTGGAAATCTTGCGCCATCATTATTTCAAGTAGTTGTGTATTGGTCGCATTAGTTTGTTCAGGCACTTTGTCAAGATATTGAAGTGTTTCAATAAGCAATGTTTTGAATATTTCAGTGTCTGGATTCCCTTGTTGGGTTTCAAGGGCTTGTTTCCATTGTTCGGATAGATAAATTGCATTATTTGCAAGCTTTTCTTGAATCGGCATCGCGATCTCTGTGGCATTGAGTACCCGCTCGGCAGCTTGTTCAGTTTTTGTGGCTACATAAGTCAGCTTGTCTTGAGCTTCGGGCACCTCAGCAGCAATCGCTTGGAGACGTGTGTCATATCCTAATTCTCGTAAGCTATCATGTAAGTTTCGTGTTAATAACCCAACCTGATCAATAACTTTCTTGTCAGATATTATTAGTGCCGGGTTTTCTGTAAGATTGACTCCAAAACTTTTTGATGCATCAGCTAATTGAATCGATTTTCTAGATTTTTTGGGAGTGGGTGCTTGATCAATTTCGTTAACTTTTATTTTTGTCTGACGTTTTGTATTCATAGTTAACTTACCTGTATGTTATTAAAGGGGATTCACGCTTTCTCAGCTAACTTGGCTTTCATGTTCTGGAAAATTTTATTTAGTTTCTCCTCAAGGACGGCGGCAGTAAATGGCTTAACGATATAACCACTTGCGCCAGCTTGAGCGGCAGCCACAATATTTTCCTTTTTAGCTTCAGCGGTAACCATGAGGACGGGAATATCCTTTAATGCCGAGTTTGCGCGCACATTCTGGAGCATAGTTAACCCGTCCATATTGGGCATATTCCAGTCGGATACAATAAAGTCAAAATTACCATCTTGCAGTTTACGCAATGCAATTGCACCATCTTCAGCCTCGTCAACATTAACAAATCCAAGTTCTTTCAGAAGGTTGCGAACGATTCTACGCATAGTGGAAAAATCATCGACCACCAAGAATTTTAAATTTTTATCAGACATACTTTTCTCCGTAAATAGCTATATTTTTGGTAGTACTAGAGTTGAAAAATCTATAACTGGCTAATTAAATGGTTTTGTTTGGATTAATCTTGCCTGGTGTGTTTACGACAGATGATTATTAAAATTTAGGTCAAATGAGAAAAAGATTCAGTGAGAATCGTACTCTAGATTTAGAGGTTTTAATGTGCCGCAGATGGATGTTTGCCGATATTTTTTTGGATAATATTTGATTAATTAGTTGCTGTAGCCATTTTCTTTGAACCAGTTAACTGCATCCCTAATTGCTTCACGTGCCGGGCGGTATTGATAACCTAATTCATGCTGTGCTTTTTTACTGGAGAAGAACATCAATTTCTTCGCCATACGAATGCTATCCAGTGTTGCACGGGGTTCTGAGTGTGTGAGACTTGCAATTTTTTCCATGCACCATGCCATAGGTAGCATGACGTTGATAGGTATGCTGATGCGATTCTTTTTTACTCCCTGGATTTCATCGATGGCTTGCAAGATTTGCAGTAGAGTCATGTCATCGCCACCGAGTATGTAGCGTTCTCCTGGCTTCCCGTTCTGGTATGCCAGTAAATGACCGTACGCGATGTCATCAACATGAGCAATATTTAGGCCAGTATTCACATAGGCAGGCATGCGATCCAGGAGTGTATCCAATATAATGCGCCCGGTTGGGGTGGGGCGAATATCTCCGGGACCTACCGGGGCTGAAGGGTTAACGATAGTTAAAGGTAGATGGTGTTCATCGGTTAATTGCTTCACTATTTGTTCAGCAAGATATTTGGAGCGTTTATAGTATCCGGTAATTGCGGAAATATCTGATATAGTCTCTTCGTTAGCCGGTGATCCATCGGAATTTAGGCCCAGCGCTGCTACACTGCTGGTATAGATAATACGTTTTATGCCTTCCTGGTGCGCAGCCAGAATGAGGGCACGCGTTCCATTGATATTGATGTCATACATGGTTTCGGGATCAGGAACCCAGAGACGATAATCGGCCGCGACATGAAAAAGATTATCGCAACCCTGAACTGCATGTTGAAGGGATTCATGGTTACGTAGATCACCTTCGGAAATTTCAACCGCAAAACGCTCAAGATTTCTCCGATCACTGTTCGGTCTAACCAAAACCCGGACATCATGGCCGGCTGTTAGCAAGCATCGCATAACCGCCGAGCCGAGAAATCCAGTTGCTCCTGTAACCAATGATTTCATGTTATTGTAATTGCTTAGCTAATTTCTGATAACGCCGCTGGGTGTGAGCTAACTTCAGGAAGATTTCTGGAAGTATACTTGAATAATAGCTCGAGTATCCAATTGTGGCTGGCAAACAGACTAGTGGTTAGGATGGTTGCTTTAACACTACGGCGACTGATCTTGACTTGTGCACCTTCAGAAAAATTCCGGTGCCGATTTATTTTATTAAGCGTCAAGATGGCCATGCCAATTGCCCATAAACAAAATCTGCGAATGCCTTTCTCGTGCGGAGGGATTAGGCTGGTGTAGATCATGGCGTTAAGTAGATGTCTTTTAGCCACTCCCAATAGCTCTGCCAATCCAGCTTGAAAGTTAGTATCGTTCATACCCGGCTGTAATTTGCTAAGGTTAAATCCATTCTTAAGAAAAATATCTTGCGGCAGCCAGCAGGCACCGCGTTTACGATCATCCCATATGTCTTTGAGAATATTGGTCATTTGTAAGCCCTGTCCAAATGATACGGCAAGTTTCATCAAGATGGGTTTGTGCGCATTAATTTCCGCTGAGTAATCACAGAATAATTCGGTTAACATTTCACCGACAACGCCTGCAACGTAATAACAATACTGATTCATTGCGGGTAAATCTTTGAGCCCTTCCAAAGATTCAGTCTCCTGATAATCCGCCATACCTTGCGCCATGATTCTGACGCATCGCTCCAGTGCCTTACGCTGCACGGGATTAAAGCTGTGCGTGACACGAATAACAGCGGGGGTATTTTTAATTAAGTCATGTTCGGCAGGAATGGTTTGATCAGAAAGGAGAGGGTGCAATTTTAGTGAAAATTCCTCCGCTGATGCATTTCCACATACTACTTCGACAAACATATCCGATAATTGCCGAGTTTGTTCTATCGTCAGAGCATTGTCATCTTCAATCGTATCCGTGATTCGACAAAGCAGATATGCATTGCCGATGATGCGTCGTAAAGCCTCGGGTAATTGTGGAATGGTTAATGCAAAAGTGCGTGAGACACCCTGCAGAATGTAGTCTTGATATTGTTCATCATTGATGCGAGAGTGGCTTGTCATTGCAGATTTATCATAAAGCGGTACAGCGTGTTAGTATAATTAAATGTATCTCCTGATTCATGCTGCTTATTAAGATAGAATTTTCTCGTTAGAAAATAACTGATCAATCGTTTCACGTTGCCGGATAATGTGGATAGTATCTTTGTCTACCATGATTTCAGCAGCGCGTGGTCGCGAATTATAATTTGAGCTCATGCTCATACCATATGCACCGGCTGACATAATAGCCAAAAGATCGCCATTGATCAGACCGATCCGACGATCATGACCTAAAAAATCACCAGTTTCGCATACAGGCCCAACGATCTGATAATCTTTGATTTCTCCGGAATTTTTGTGAACGGGTAAAATTTCATGATAAGCATCATAAAGTGCTGGGCGCATCAAGTCGTTCATTGCCGCATCAACAATTGCAAAGTTACGTGCAGGTGTATGTTTTAAGTATTCAATGCGTGTCAGAAGAATGCCTGCGTTACCCACCAAAGAGCGGCCGGGTTCAATTAGAAGGCGTTGTTTTATTTGATGCGTGTTGATACAAAGCGCGGAAACATAATCACTAATCGACGGCAGAATTTCCTCGTTATAGCGAATACCTAATCCTCCGCCTAAATCCAGATGCTCAATCTCCAGGTTTTGCGCTTGAAGACTATCCAGTAGGTGGAGCATTTTTTTGCTGGTTTGCGTGAAAGGCTCAAGTTCTGTCAACTGTGAGCCAATGTGGCAATCCAAGCCGATAAAACGAATATTGGGATATAAGTGCGCGGATTTATAAATCCTTTCAGCTTCACGGGCGGGAATGCCAAATTTGTTTTCTTTGAGGCCGGTGGAAATATATGGGTGTGTTTTGGCATCGACATCCGGATTTATACGTAAACTGACCGGTGCAAGCTTGTCCATATCTTTGGCAATCTTATTCAAAGCAATTAATTCAGCCTCGGATTCTACATTGAAACATAAGATATTCTCTTCTAGAGCCATGCGCATTTCATAGATGCTTTTTCCAACACCGGAAAAAACTGTTTTTCCCGGATCTCCACCTGCTTTAAGGACACGCTGCAATTCACCGCCGGATACAATGTCGAAGCCGCTGCCAAGTTGAGCAAAAAGATTGAGTATGGCAATATTTGAATTGGCCTTAACTGCAAAGCAGATCAGATGATCACGATTTACAAATGCTGTATCGAACTCTTGATAAGCCTTAGTCAACGCTGACCGTGAGTAGACATAGCATGGTGTTCCGAATTTTTCAGCAATCTGCTTTAGCGGCACTGACTCGACAAAAAGCTCATCGTCGTAGTAGATAAATTCCGGAAAGCCGCTCATTTTCTTTCAATTTCACTTGGCACCATGCGGTTTTCTTCCTCAGTTTGAGGAAGAAAAAGCGGACCTTTATGACCACATGCACTTAAAGAATAAGCTAAGAAAATGGTGACACAGACTAAACGCATGAATGAACCTTAAATGATAATTTACCGGATACTATCATAAGCGAATAACAAATTAATCAAACTTGTGGTTAATTTTGGTAATCTTATTAGGTTAAGCGGGGGGTAATTCTACAGTCAGCCAGTTCACTAGTTCATTAATCAGTTTATTGCTTGCAGAACTCAGGGCAAATACTGCGCCTGCAGCATCAGCAGAAGGAGTGTTTTCGGTAGTACTGAAATCTTTTTGAGCGAATAGCTTGCGGGAGTTTTGTTCAATCAAGCTAACACGAATGCTAACCACGACATGGCTAGAGTCAGTGGTATCGAACAGTTGGATAAATTCGTTCAGTTCAATGTGCAAAGTATAATCAGCTTTTACTATGCCGCTGTCTCTTATGACTTGCTCAGGTGTGTTGGTAATAATACGGTTACGTATCTGCTGAGTGAGCAATGTAGCAGGTGTCGCTATCCAGCGGCTATTAGCATAAGCATATGATTGCGCAGGATTATGATAAATCAGCCGATAATGGATAGCCGTATTATCCAGCCAGATGGGTGCTGCCGCATCAGCGATTAGCAAGCTTTTTCGATGTAGATGCGGTTGGTTCGGTATTTGTTCAATGGATGATAAATGCTGCATGCCAAAAGCATAAGTCGATATCGCGGGTTGAGGTTTATGCAATCCCGTGCAGCTCGTAAGTAGAAAAATAGTAAAGATCAACAATAGCATTTGCTTCATGGTTTATTTTCTGTAGGTGGAACGAAACCGGTTTCGCCTGGGCCAGGTGATGACGGAGAGCGGCCAAAGATCAAGCTCTGTGGGTTTTCTTCTAATTGATGAAGCACTTTATCCAAGTTACTGGAGTTACGTAATAGGCTGTAACTCAATTTTCGTAATTCAGGGATCGTAGTGGCGAGTTCCTGGGTGCTGTGCGACAAACTATCAAAAATACCTTCTTTTTCATTGGCTTTGGCTACTGTAAGATTGAGCTCGCCCAGCAGTTGATCCAAACGTTTGACCAAAGTACCTGATTCTATAGTTAATTCAGTAAATGAGCTTAACACCGGTTGTAAGTGGCCAGCAATACCGTCAAAATTTTTGGTTGCTTTATCGATATTTTGTAAAATTTGTGAGATATGATTCTGGTTTTGCTCATTCAACAAATGATGCATCTTTAATACTAACTTATTGACATTAGTTAGCAAATCCTGTCCAGAGCCGGTGACTTCATCCAGTAATGATCGGCGCATTGGAATTCTCTCATCACTCAGTATCTCATTATTCACACCATCGTCGTTTAGCTGAATATAAGCGAGTCCGGTAACACCCTGGTAGCCTAATTGTGCATAAACACTTTTTCTCAGGATAACATTCTCGTTGACTGCAATATGGATGAGTATTTGGTGTGGATTATCAGGATCAAATTGAATTTTTTCCACTTTACCAATATTTACGCCGCGATAGTGTACGGCAGATTGAGGATTCAGCCCACTCACCGATTCCTTGGTTACCACGAGATAATCTGTGCGCTTGGTGCTGTTGCCGCTGAACCACATGGCGACCAAGGCCACAGAGATACTCAATAGAATAACAAAGATGCCGGCTATGAGGGCATGGGCACGGTTTTCCATGTTTGCTCCGAGTGATTTTTTTGCTCGATTTTATGCCGTATGCTTTTAAAAAAACTGGTAATGAATGGGTGTTGAAAGCGGCATATCTCATCCAAGGTACCTGTCACGATGACTTGTTGATCGGCCAGCACGGCAATACGATCAGACAATGCCACAAGTGTTTCAAGGTCATGGGTAACCATAACAATGGTGAGATCCATTTCAGTGCGTAAAGCAAGAATCAGTTCCACAAAACTTTCACTAAGCTCGGGATCCAGTCCGGCTGTAGGTTCATCGAGAAACAATACTTTTGGATCCAATGCCAGTGCGCGGGCTAAAGCGACGCGCTTGATCATTCCTCCGGATAGGGCTGCCGGCATCTTATTGGCGTGTTCCGGTTCAATTGCCACCATATTGAGTTTAACCATCACCAAATCACGAATCATGTCTTCATCGAGTATATGCAACTCACGCAAGGGCAGTGCAACATTATCGAACACAGTCAATGCACTAAATAATGCCCCTTGTTGAAAAAGCACACCGGAATGGCTTCGTATGATTTTTTCTTGACGATTGAAGGTGGCATCGTTTCGGGAATGGCCGAAAATTTTTACTGTTCCCTGGGAGGGTTGCTCTAATCCCAACATATGACGCAGCAAAGTCGTTTTTCCACTACCCGAGCCGCCGATCAAAGTCAGAATCTCGCCGCGATACACATTTAAATTGACATCGCGATGGACATCATGATTACCATAGCGGGTGTGTAGCGATTCAATCTCAATAATACATTCCGGTTCTGTCATGAATCTAGGGGAGTCCTACATCAGAGAAGAGCACTGCAAAAATTGCATCAATAATGATTACCATGGTGATGGCGGTTACGACAGAAGCGGTGGTGCCCTCACCCAGGCTTTCAGTGTTTGGTTTAATTTTTAATCCAAAATGGCATGCAATCAACGCTATCACCATTCCGCATACAATCCCTTTTCCTAATCCTAACCACAAATTTCCTACCGGCACAGAATCCGGTAGCGCAGTGATGAAATAGTGATAGTGTAAGCCCAGTTGTATTTCTGCTGCAACCATACCGCCTAATAATGCCACTGCGCTGGTCCATATGACCAGCAGCGGCATTGCAATGCCAAGACCCAGAACTTTGGGTAAGATCAATCGTTGGCTATGGGAAATTCCCATGACAGTCAAAGCATCCAATTCCTGTGTTACGCGCATGACACCCAGTTGTGCCGTCATCGCTGAGCCAGAACGACCTGCTACCAGTATTGCCGCCAGCATGGGGCCCAGTTCGCGAATGATACTAATCCCCAATATGTTGATAATGAAGATATCGGCACCAAATAATTGCAATTGCTTGGAGGAGAGATAACTTAACACAATCCCGATCAGAAATCCTACTAATGCGGTGATACCTAGCGCCTGAGCACCGGTTCGGTATAGATTTGCAGAGATTTCCCGCCAAGGAATATAAACAGGATGCCGGATTAAGTAGATCACATCAAGCATTAACTGGCCAATCAATGCAACCAAGCTTACGGAATGCTGCCATAAAACCAATACCAGTTTACCTAAGCTAGTGATTGGCCACAGTAAATCTCGATGTTTGATTTCTGGCTGATGAGCGGGCAGCCGTTCTAACCGTTGAAACATCTTTTCATGCTCGGGACGTAGTTGTAAACGATCGGGACGCTTGGTTTTCCATACGCGCCAAAGCAGGATGGTGCCAGCAGTGTCGATTTGCTCAATACCCGTTAAATCCCAATAGAGATTCTGATTTTTAGTCTCACGAGATAGCTCATCCTCTAACGGTTTTAACAAGAATTCCAATGCCGCTAAAGTATAGTTACCCGTCAAGATAATGTGAGGAGAGCCATCTTTAGTACAGATTTGATACCAATGATTCATTGTTTCATAAGAGTAATGAATAGATATTAATTTAGACGTGACTTAGTTATAGAAATACCAAATATGTTTAAACCCGGTCGAGACTAATTTTAATATTTACAACAATATTTGTGCATCTTGATCTGGCTGTGCACACTGCGACCAACTTGGGACAGAAAGTGCTATTGTATAGGGTTATGACAAATAAAGCGGTTTAATCAGGCTTGTTATCCTCCTGACAAGCATTCAGCAAGCTTACTTTGTTTGTGCTACCGCGGCGCGAGCTAATGCGGGATTATCGGAAAAATATTTCTTTATCCCCAGAAACATTGCATCCGCCATTTTGCTCTGATAGTCTCCGCTGCGCAATTTTACTTCTTCTTTGGGATTGCTGAGAAAAGCGGTTTCCACCAGAATTGAAGGAATATCCGGTGATTTGAGTACTGCAAAACCAGCCTGTTCTACATTCCTCTTGTGTAGATGATTGATGCTGCCAAGTTGTTTCAGTACATACTCAGCCAATTTCACGCTATCGTTAATGGCGGCATTGAGCGACAGATCCAGTAGTAATTCCTTGATATCTTTTGATTTCGATGTGATGTCAATTCCCCCCATCAAATCACCATCAACACTGTTTTCCTTGTCGGCGAGCCAACTGGCCGTAGTTGAAGTTGCACCATGCTCCGATAAGGTGAATACCGAAGAGCCATGAGCGTGCGATTTCGGATTGGCGTCTGCATGTATGGACACGAACAAATCGGCATTGGCGCGCCGCGCAATTATTCGTCGCTGCGGAAGCGAAATGTAATGATCGCCATCCCGTGTTAGAACAGCCCGCATGCTGGGCTCTTTATCAATTTTTTCCTTAAGTTTTCTGGCAATTGCCAGCGTAACATCTTTCTCGTAGGTGCCCTGTTTTCCGATCGCACCGGGATCCTTGCCACCGTGACCGGGATCAATTGCTACCACGATAATCCGCGGTATCATACTTTTTTGTGGTGTTGAATTGGGCTTACGGTATTGTGCGGCTTGAAAACTGCCTGGTTGCTCAGCCTGCTTTACAGGGTGCGGTTGAATTTTTTGGGGAGACGGAGGAACAACCCGGATCAAGTTGGATTCTTGTTTGCTGCTGTCTTGTATTAATGAGGCTACCAATTCATCCAGAACATCCGTTTCAAACTTTGCTTTGGCGGCAGGATGGGTAGGAGTGCTCAATTCCGTTTTAGCCGCTTTGTGCGGATGATAAATATCCAATATCAATCGATAGGCAAAATTTTCTTTGGGCGGTACAACAAATGTGCGAGGAACGACGTGCGCTTTAAGATCAAATACCAGTCGGATAACGTGCGGAGTGAATTGACCGATACGGATATTTTGTACAAAGGGGTCGATAGCATCCACTTTCTGGGGTAAGGTATGCAGTACCGGGTTAAGCTTGGTATTGTTTAGATCAATGACCACGCGGTGCGGGTTATCCAGCATACTCAGCTCATATTCAAGCGGCCGATCGGATTCAAGGGTGATGCGTGTATAGTCAGGAGTCAATCCAACGCGAACGGATTGAACGGTGGCATCCGCAGCCATCGCGGATTGGCTTAACAGCATCCAACAACAAAAAAAGATTAGGATCAGAGGCGCCAGAAAAGTATTTTTTACGCTTGCATTACTGCAAACGCTAAAATATGCTATCAAGTATTTTTTTCTGTAGTCCAATGTATCAGGCATTGTTTTCCTGTCTCTGTGCCGCTTCGGATTTCAATATTTCTGCCCGAATCAAGTATGTTGAGAAAGCACCGCAAGTCGGCGCTGGGCAATAAGTTTCCCGCTTTTTCAGGCCATTCCACCAAGCAAATAGAATTGGAATTAAAATAATCGCGAAAACCTGCTTCTTCCCATTCCGAACAATCATTGAATCGATAAAAATCAAAGTGATACAAGTATAACCCAGAGATTTTGTAGATTTCAACTAAATTATAGGTAGGGCTTTTGACGATATGCGAGTATCCAAGGCCGTGTAAAATACCCCGGGTTAAAGTGGTTTTACCGGCGCCTAGATTGCCAAGCAGATGAATTGTCATGCCAGGGTGTAGGCAAGATGCTAATTTTTCACCAAATTTCAAGGTTTCTTCTGTGTCGGCAAGATAGTGTGTATGGCTTTGTGCTGATCCGCAATCTGTCGAATGAACGCTATGCAAAAAAATACCTCAACAAATAAAATACCTGATTATGCCGCATTGGCAGTTGCCATTAAAACATGGGGCAAGGAATTGGGTTTTCATGATGTCCGTATTGCCGATGCAAACGCGGATATCACTGTAATCGAATCCGGTTTTTTCTCATGGCTGGGTAAAGGATATCACGGTGAAATGGATTATATGGCGAAACATGGCACCAAACGCACTCGTCCCGCCGAACTTGAACCAGGAACACTGCGAATTATTTCCGTGTGTATCAATTATGCACCACCCTCCGTCAAAAATAGCTGGGATGTGATCCACTCGGGTGAACGCGCATTTATTTCACGTTATGCACTGGGGCGGGATTACCATAAGGTTCTGCGTTCCCGGTTGCAAAAACTGGCGGATAAAATGACAGTGGAAGCAGGGGCGTTCAATTACCGGGTATTTTCCGATAGCGCGCCGGTGATGGAAGTGGCATGGGCGCAGAAAGCCGGTCTGGGCTGGCGCGGTAAGCATACTTTGCTGTTGTCGCGTCAAGCGGGTTCGATGTTTTTCCTGGGGGAAATGTATGTCGACCTGCCACTTCCCGTTGATGAAGAAACTGAAAATTATTGTGGCAGTTGCAGCCGATGTATCGATGTTTGTCCAACGCAAGCGATTGTTGCACCGTATGAGGTTGATGCGCGGCGCTGTATTTCTTATTTGACCATTGAATTAAAAGACAGCATTCCCGAATCGTTACGTCCGCTGATTGGCAATCGTATTTATGGCTGTGATGATTGCCAGTTGGTGTGTCCGTGGAATAAATTTGCCCAAATCACTAACGAAAATGATTTTCATGTGCGCAATGGATTGGATGATGTATCGTTGATTGAATTATTTAGCTGGGATCAGGAAACATTTGAAGCTAAATTGGCGGGCAGTGCGATTCGCCGTATTGGTCATATACAGTGGCTGCGTAATATCGCGGTTGGCTTGGGGAATGCGCCATACTCGGTGGAAATCGTTCAGGCGCTGCAAGCGCGATTAAATGATGCTTCAGTTTTGGTGCGGGAACATGTGCAGTGGGCCTTACTACAACAGAATATGAAAAGAACAGAACAGTAACAGAGGAAAACATATGATGAATAAACGATCCGTTATCGGCACACCGCTGAGTCCGTCAGCGACCAAAGTCATGCTACTGGGCAGTGGCGAACTCGGTAAGGAAGTGATTATCGCGCTGCAGCGTCTGGGTGTCGAAACCATCGCGGTAGACCGCTATGCCGATGCACCGGGACATCAGGTGGCGCATCGCGCGCATGTGATCAACATGGCGGACGGTCAGGCGCTTCGTGCGCTGATCGAACGGGAGAGTCCGGATATCATCGTACCGGAAATTGAAGCTATCGCGACCGATATGCTAATAGAAATCGAGCAAGCGGGGATTGCGACCGTAATTCCGACTGCGCGTGCTGCTAAACTTACGATGAATCGCGAAGGAATTCGCTGTCTGGCGGCAGAAACACTGGGTTTGCCCACTTCACCTTATGCTTTTGCCAATAGTTTGGATGAACTGCGCGCCGCAATTGATGGCAAGATCGGTTATCCCTGTATCGTAAAACCGGTGATGTCCTCGTCGGGCAAGGGACAGTCGCGTATCGGAAATGCAGATGAAATTGAAGCTGCATGGCACTACGCCGCGAGCGGCGGCCGGGTGAATCAGGGGCGGGTGATTGTCGAGGGAGTGATTCATTTTGATTACGAAATTACGCAATTGACGGTACGTGCGCGGGGTGCGGATGGGGGCGTGAAAACGCATTTCTGTGAAGCGATCGGTCATGTGCAGGTGCAGGGTGATTATGTGGAAAGCTGGCAACCGCAGGGAATGTCACCTATAGCATTGGAACGCGCACGTGAGATGGCTAAGAAAATCACTGATGATCTGGGTGGTTTAGGTGTTTTCGGTGTGGAATTGTTTATCAAAGGTGATGAAGTCTGGTTTAGCGAAGTCAGTCCGCGGCCGCATGATACCGGTATGGTGACCATGTGCAGCCAGAAACAGAGCGAATTTGATTTGCATGCGCGTGCCATCCTGGGATTGCCGGTGGATACCCTTCTGTTGGCGCCAGGTGCCAGTGCGGTGATTTATGGTCAACTGGAAGCGCAAGGCATTGCGTTCTCCGGCGTGATTGAAGCGCTTAGCGTGCCGCATAGCGATTTACGCTTGTTCGGCAAGCCGGGATCATTCCAGCGCCGACGCATGGGCGTTGCGCTGGCAAATGGTGTGAACACGGACGAAGCACGGAGCCGTGCTAAACTTGCGGCCAGCCGGGTGATGCCTGTCAAAGTATAAATATGCAGAATAACCAATAACTTGATAAGGAAAATGATGACTATCGAAGAACTCAACACCAAGTACAAAATTGCAGGTCAACTTGAATTTATAGCGGGTAACGGCGGATTGCCGATGATCCGGGTGAATAATGCCAAGGCCGCGGCATTGATTTCGCTTCATGCCGGACAGGTGTTGTCATACCAGCCAGCCGGAGAACCGGAAGATGTTCTTTTCCTGAGTGAAAAAGCGTATTACCAGGATGGCAAAGCAATTAAAGGCGGCGCACCGATCTGCTGGCCATGGTTTGGCGCCGACCCGGAAGGCAAGGGTCGTCCTGGACATGGATTTGTACGTAATCGTGCGTGGAATGTCGTGGCCACCGAAGCTATGAACAATGGTGATGTCAAAGTCACGCTGGGTTTGGTGGATACACCGGATACGCGTGCGATCTGGCCGCAATCGTTCAGTCTGTTGCAAGAAATTGTAATTGGCGCTACGTTGAATCTGTCCTTGATCACGCGCAATACCGGAAAAGAAACATTCTCCATTACACAAGCGTTCCATACCTACTTTAAAGTGGGTGATATCGCACGGACGAAAGTGCTCGGGTTGGAAGGTTGTGAATATATCGATAAGGCGGGTGGCGGCAATGAGCAAAAGCGGCAATCGGATGCAGTGACCATAGAATCGGAAGTTGACCGCATCTATCTGGATGTTGGCAACACCTTAACGATCGACGATAGTGCGCTGAACCGACGCATTCAGATTACTTCGCAAGGCAGCAAAACCGCAGTGGTATGGAATCCCTGGGAAAAAATTTCCAAGGAAATGGCCGATCTGGAAGACACCGACTATCAGCGCTTAGTATGTGTTGAAACCACGAATGCCGCAAATGATGTCGTGGAAGTAGCACCGGGAAGTGAGTGCAGGTTAATTGCTAGCTACCGGGTGATACGTAACTAATTCGGAAGAATGAATATGATGTGGTTGTTTGCTGCATCATAAAAAATTTTGCATTGCATTGAAGAATTTTTTCTCGCCTAAATCGGATGCATATTTCTTCCAATCAAAATAAGGCCCTGGATCGGTTTTGCGTCCGGGTGCGATATCCGAATGTCCGGCGATATGCCGGATGGGATAGTGATCGCACAGGCATCTGGTTAATGCGCTCAACGATGCGTATTGCGCATCGGCAAATGGCATCAAATCGCTGCCTTCCAGTTCAATGCCCAGCGAGAAATCATTGCAACGTTCTTTGCCTTGCCATTGGGATATCCCTGCATGCCAGGCACGTTTAGTGCAAGGGACAAATTGAATGATCATGCCGGCGCGGCGGATGAAAAAATGGGCCGATACTTTCAACCCTAGTAACGAGTGATAATAAGGGTGTGCTTGCGGATCGATTTGATTGGTAAACAGCTCAATCACGCCAGTGCCGCCGAATTCGTCGGGCGGGAGACTGATATTATGGATCACTAATAAGTTGATTTCCGCATCCGCCGGGCGCTCGTCGCAATTTGGCGAGGCAATGAATGAAACGGCATGGACAAGGCCGGATGTATCGATTTGCATGCGATAAAATGAGTTGAAAATTAAATGATGCTGCATGGTAGCTTAGCTTAACCAAACTTGAAAACCGGAATCACATGAAGCAAGGCAAATTCATTACGCTGGAAGGTATCGACGGTGCGGGCAAATCGACCCAGTTGGCATGGATAGCCGAACTATTGCAACGCGCAGGAAAACGGGTTGTGGTGTCGCGCGAACCGGGCGGGACAGCATTGGGTGAGCAGTTGCGCGCACTGCTGCTGGATAAATCCATCACCATGCATGCGGAAACCGAAACATTACTGATGTTCGCAGCGCGGCGTGAACATTTGGATAAAGTGATTTTGCCCGCTCTTGCGCAGGATCAATGGGTGTTGTCGGATCGTTTCACTGATGCCAGCTTTGCCTATCAGAGTGGAGGCAGGGGGTTGAATAGCGCTAAACTGGACATTCTGGAGCAATGGGTGCAAGGTACATTGCAGCCGGATTTGACATTGTATTTCGATGTCCCGGCGGATGTGGGGCAACAACGTGTCAGTCGGGGAGGAGTCGTGGATCGATTCGAGCAAGAGCAAGCCGATTTCTTCCTGAGAGTGCGTGCAGCGTATCTGGATAGAGCGCAGCGGTTTTCTGATCGTATCAAAATTATCGACAGCAATCGATCGTTACCGGAAGTCAAAGCTGCGGTTGAACAAGTATTGCAGTCCTTATTGCATCATGAGTGAAATTTATCGCTGGCAACAGGAAATCTGGTCGAAATTGATGCGTAACCGTCAATTCCTGGGGCATGCGTTATTGCTTAAAGGTAAGCAGGGCATCGGCAAATATGATTTTGCGCGCCAACTGGCGAAATCATTGCTCTGCACTGCACCCATGGCTGATCATGAGGCTTGCGGAGAATGTTTGAGTTGTGGCTGGTTTGAACACGATAGCCATCCTAATTTTTATCTTGTGATGCCGGAAGCGCTCGCTGTAATTTCCGGGGGAAGTGGCGAAAAGGAAGAAGGTGAAGAGAAATCCGGCAGCGCTAGCGCCAAGAAAAGTGTCAGCCAGAAAATCAGCATCGAGCAGATTCGGAAATTGACTGATTTTGTTTATCTGACCGGCCATCAAAGCGGTTACAAGATTATTCTGATCTATCCTGCGGAAACGATGAATACCGCCTCAACCAATGCATTGCTGAAAAAACTCGAAGAGCCGCCAGAAAATGTATTGTTCATACTGATCACGCACCAGGCGCAGCATTTGCTGCCGACCATACGCAGTCGCTGTCAGCAGATTTCGATGCCGATACCGGATGTCGAATCTTCCGTGGCGTGGTTGCAACAGCAAGCGGTCAGTGATCCTGAAGGCAAGCTCGCTGCCGCGGGTTATGCACCCTTATCCGCATTGCTGTTGGATAAGGGGGAGTACGCAGCGCACTATGAACAATTCATCCGGCACATAGCTCATCCCAAGCAGTTTGATCCACTGATGCTGGCGGGAGCGTTGCAGCAAACGAGTTTGTCAACCGTGGTCAGTTGGCTGCAAAAATGGTGCTATGATTTGGTCAGTTATCACACTACCGGAAAAATCCGCTACTATTTGAAGCAATCGCAAGCCATTCAAGCGTTAAGTGAGCAAATCAGCCTAGTTGAGTGCGTGAGATTTACCCGCGAACTCTACATTAAACAACAACTGTCGCATCATCCGCTTAATTCGCGCCTGTTTCTGGAGGAAATGTTCATCACGTATGCCGTCATGATGCGGAAAGAATAATCACCTATCACTTCTTCTCAAACGTATCGTCCGCTTTCAAAACTTTCAGTGCCGCGCTGGCGCAGACTTCATCATATTCAATCCCTGGCGCGCCGCCGACGCCGATGCCACCCACCACTTCACCGCCGATTTTTATCGGAAAGCCGCCGCCCAATAACAGGATGCTTTCGTTCAAGCGCGTTAAGCTTTGCAATTCCGGTTTTTGCGTTACCAGCATCGCAAATTTATGCGTTGAATCACGCAAGCTGTTGGCGGTATAGGCCTTGCGGCGGCTGCTATCGAGCGTGTGCGGCCCGGCGCCATCGGCTTTCAACTGCACCTTGAGCAAACCTGATTGATCCACAATAGCCACGCTGACTTTAAATCCATCGTCGTGGCATTTTTTGATTGCCGCCATCGCAGCCTGGGTTGATAATTCAAGCGGTAGAGTTTTTTGTGTAGGAAAATCCTGCGCTGAGATCTGAACGGACGCGGTATACAACGTAAACGCGGAAATGCCGGTTAATAATGATTTGAGTTTAGGGGTCATAATCGAGTCCTTTGAATGAGTTTTCATACAAATACATTAACATTGCATCATAAGATTATCACTGTTTTAATTGACAACGCACCCTATTATTTGCGAGAAGAGGTAATGACATGATTACAAAAACGATCGATTATCTGGATGGAAATACAAGTTTGGAGGGCTATCTGGCCTATCACGACACCGGCAAGGTTCAACCCGTAGTATTGGTTGCGCATGACTGGAGCGGACGGCGCGAAATGGCCTGCAAAGGCGCGGAAAGAATCGCCGATATGGGTTATGTCGGCTTTGCGTTGGATATGTACGGTAAAGGTATCTTCGGTGCTGATGGCGATGCGGAAAAGAATGGTGCCTTGATGGCGCCGTTTGCCCAGGATCGCGCTCTGTTACGGCGCAGAATCACCGCCGCCTTGCATGCCGTGCGCCAATTGCCACAGGTCGATGCTGCCAAAGTTGTCGCGATGGGCTATTGTTTCGGCGGCATGTGTGTATTGGAACTGGCGCGTTCCGGTGCGGATGTGCAAGGCGTGATCAGTATTCACGGCATTCTTGCGCCGGGCAATGTCGCCAATGCAAACATCACTGCAAAAGTGCTCTGTCTGCACGGTCACGACGACCCGATGGTACCGCCCGAGCAAGTGCTCGCATTTGAAACCGAGATGACCCAAGCGAATGTGGATTGGCAAGTGCACGTTTACGGCGGCACAATGCACGCCTTTACCAACCCCAAAGCCAATAATCCCGGCTTTGGCACGGTATACAAGGAAATCGCGGCAAATCGGGCGTATCGGTCGATTGAGAATTTTTTGGGTGAAGTGTTTTCGTAGAGAAATATTGACTGATATAGGCAATGCATCCTTAAAAATTCATGTTGATTGGCACCATGCGATGCAAAATGACGCATCGCAAGTAATAATATCCGCCGGTTTTGTTTTCTCTTACTTTCGACCTGCTGCCGATAGCGCGTGAACGTCATTATCATCCGAGCCCGCAGAGTAGCTGGAGCATCAAGAAAGTATTGCCTGCCGTGGTGTCTGAATGACGTCAAAATACATTGCATTGGATGGCGGCATGGCCATGGAAGCTTTCACTGAAGGTATTCACCCGGATACCACATCAGAACGCAAGACCCGGACTCAACAGCAACTTCTGGCATATTGCAAACTGGATACTTATGCCAGGGTATGTCTGTGGCAAGTGTTTTCCGGTCGTACCGGTCTGAATCTCTGCCTGATGCTCAAACACCCCGGATATTTAATGAACAAGCTTTTAAATAAAATGTAAAGGAGCAATAGTGCAAGAAAAGATAAATTCGCTACTTAAGGAAGTGACATTTAAAGTTGCGACCTTAAATGAAGCAAGAGAGCGGTTCGCCGATAGGCTTGCACCGGGCTTCAGTATATTTGATTACTTGCGTACGGATGAAATAGGTTTGTCGCGTTGTATTGCTGATCTATTAAATCCGAAGGGAAAGCATGGACAGAAAGAAGTATTTTTAGAAGAATTCTTAAAACTCCTAAAGCTAGAAAAAATAAAATGGTCAGGAAACACTAAGATTAAGTCAGTTCGTTTAGAAGAGCAGGCCAATGATCAAAGGCGGATTGATATTCTTTTAAAGTTTGAGAGCGGGGAAATTATTGGCATTGAGAATAAGCCGTGGGCTGGAGATCAAGAAAATCAATTGAGTGATTATGCGTCATTCATTGAGAAAGAAGCAGCTGGCAATGACTGGCGACTGATTTATCTCAGTAATAACGAGCCATCGGATCATAGTGGTGCAAAAAAGGAAGTGATCAAAAAAGCTGTGAGTGAAGAAAAATTCGTCCGGTTGAATTATTCAACGATTGTTGAATGGCTTGAAGATTGTGCTTGTAAATCGAAGGCTCTAATTGTGCGTCTATTTATTGAAGAACTTGCAAAATTTATACGAATGAGTGTGAATGGAGAATTGGAGATGTCAGAAGAAAATGAAATCAGGAATCTGATTCTTAGCTTACCCCAAAATATTGAATCTGCTTTCCATGTTTCAATCGTTTTGAGGAAGGTTAAAGAAAAGTTACTAAAGGAGTTTCATGATGATCTGGAAAAAAAATTAAAAGACGAAGGCTTTGTACTTGTCTGGGATGATGCTATTTGGAAAAGCGGCTATGGTTTTAATGTGAAATTTAATGAGGAGCAAAAATTTTTGCTGCGCTTTGAATTTCAAGCTTCAGAATTAGGGAGTCTTGACTGGGGTATTATGCAAGAAGATGGTTCCATGAAAAGAGATGATGTCATTTGGAACAAAATCAACGAAGTTATGAGTGACCAATTTGGTTCTTCAGGTAAAAAGAGCGAAAGGTTTCCATGGTGGAATCGGATAAATAAAAAAGAATTTAGTGATGAGTACAGAAGCTGGAGTTCAAGTGCAGCACCTTGGATGTCAATAAAAAAGGAAGAACTTGCGGGAAAATTTTTTGAGCTTGCTAATCGCGTACATAAAGCTTTTGTTAAGCATCACAGTCTGGAGCTTTTGTCAGGAAAAATTTCAACCGATATGGATGGTGGTAGTTAATAATTACGCTACTTTTCGACGGTTATATGAACTATGAAAAATTTCCAGTTCGCGGCCTTCAGTCAACGTGAACGAGGTAAATCGCATAATGAAGATGCGTTGTTGCTGGATGGCCAGGTACACCAAGGCAATGTACGGGAGCATGGTGTTGTTGATGCTACAGAGGCCTGTTATTTTGCCATTGCCGACGGTGTCGCAATCGGAACGCGCCCACGTATCGCAAGCTGGTGCTTATTGGAAATTCTACATAAGCATCTTGCGGTATCAACAGCCACAGAATCGTTATCCCCACTGTTGCAGCGTGTGCAGCAAGATTACGGGGCATTGAGTGGTAATCCCAGATTTTATGGCATGGCGGCGACGCTGGTTGGGGTGCGTTTGCTTGAAAATGCGGTAACCGTTTTTAATGTCGGGGATTCACGCGCTTATCTTCTGGTGGATGGCCAGGCGCAACTGCTGAGCCGCGATCATACATTGTTAAACGATCTCATTGATGATGGTGAGATGGTTGCTGGTCAGGCTGCTGATTCGGCCAGTATCGTGCACGGCCTCACTTGCCAGTTCATTGCAGATCCCGAATGTGACGACTTTAGGGTCAATATTGCCACGCATCAATTGCAGTCTGGGGAACGCATTCTGCTGTGTAGCGACGGACTGAATGAAGCCTTGGATGATACGCGGATCGCCGCGCTTTTTACCGATGATTCCGAGCCGGAACTGGTGAATGCTTGGAAGGCCGCGCGCCGGGCAGGCGGCAGTGATGATTTTTCAGTAATCATACTGAAAGGGAGAGATTAGTCCTGTGGGATGTTTACTTGTGTTCTGGATTCTATTCTCATAAACGTTCCAGCAAAATCCGCCTGATTTCTTCATCGGTCAAAACAATAGGGTTGGTTTTCATGCTACTGCCGCGGCAGTTGGCGATGACTTTATCTAATGCGGTTTCCTGCAGTCCGTAATGCGACAGTCGCGGCAGGGTGAGTTCGTTGGTCCATTGTGCCAACAGATCAATTAATGTGTTGTACGCGGCTTGGGGATCGATGAAGCGTTTCTGGCAGAGAATTTCTGCGACATGCAGGTACTTTGCCAGTGCTTTGTTGGTGGGTTCCCGCGTCAGCAGGCTTTGAATATTGATTCGCGTGGCGGATGCAACCAGGGTGCCGCAGACGACACCGTGCGGAATCGGGTAAAACGCACCCAATGGTGAGGCCAGGCCATGCACCGAACCGAGGCCGACTTGCGCCAGCGTAATACCCGATAGCAATGCGGCATAGGCCATTTTTTCGCGATGTTGTGCAAGTTCCCCTTGCTGATGGTAAAGCGGGATCAGTGCATCGTGCATGGCTTGCAAGCCGCTGATCGACAGAGCATCGGTGAAGGCGTTGGATTTGATGGAAACATAGGATTCCAGCAGTTGTGTCAACGCATCCATGCCGTTGGCGGCGATCACACTGGGCGGGCAACTGGCGAGCAAATCCGGATCGACGATGGCGTATTCGGCGACCAGTTTGTCGTGGCGGAAGGATTTCTTGAACCCGTTTTCGCCTTGCACGCTGAGTACGGCATTTTTGGTGGCTTCGCTGCCGGTGCCAGCGGTGGTAGGGACGGCAATGAATGGAATGGTTGGGCCGTGGTACGGTAACTCCGGACCGACGCCTTCGAGATAATCCATGACAGAGCGTTGTATTTTGATCAGGCCGGCAACGGCTTTGGCAGCATCCAATGCACTGCCGCCACCGATTCCGATCACGGCATCGAAAGTTTCATTCGCAAAAGTTTTGACAAGATCATCGATCAGAGCGGGGGAGGGTTCTTCTGCAATCATGCAATGCTGCAAAGTAATCGCACGCTGTTTGAGTTGATCCAGAAAAGATTGCCCATGGCGGGTACTCAAGAACGAGCGTGCACCCGTGACAAGCAAAATATTCGGCCCATAGCCTGTAATGATATCCGGCAGTTTTTTGATAACACCCGTGCCAAATTCGATGCGTGGCAGCCGGGCGATAGAGAAATTAAGCATCGGAGTTGTTCACGATCGGATATAAACCTTGATAGACGACACCTTGGCGGGGTTCAGCCATCCAGTCCGCGACGGTATCGCGCCATGCCAGGTAATGCGCGGTTGCTTTATGGGCGGCTGCGTCCTGCTGGGTTTTATAGGCTTCGTAAAAGACAAATTTTGCTGGATCATCCGCGGATTGCAAAATATCGAAGCGCATATTACCCGGTTCAAGGATGGAATTTTCGTGATTGTATCGGCAAGCTTCCTTGAAGGCTTCCACTTTTTCCGGGTTGACTGAAACAGTGACGATGGTTACATGCATGATTTTATTCCTTTCATCAATTTTTGTCGTTTAACGGGTGGTCGAGAAATTATTTGCGTCGCCGTCGGGCGCTAAAAACGAGCTCAGAATCCTTAGTTATTTGGTATAGATTATTTTCTCCTTTGCTTATCAAATGACTGGCTGCTGAGTATCGTGTTGATTGTCAGAACTGCCCGGATAGTTAATCCTGGTATGCAAGTCTGCGGGTATTCTACTACTAATTTTGGGGGAATTTTTCAGGCATCGCGGCATCTCGGAGTTTTCAATGGCAAATCTTCGGCCTCGTGTTTAATGGGTTTGTTCGAGTGGGATTTTAGGTTCATTTTATTGATTTTGAAGTTTTCCCTACTGAGTAATATGGCTATAATCACCATATTGTCTTGCCATCAGAATCTTATATATGCTTAATAAAAAAGATGTTGCACCACCTTCCCTGCTTAATAAATTAGTATCTTTGACTACAATTCGGGACATTGAATTGTTCGAGTTCAGTTTATTGAAAACTTTGGCTGAACTTTTAAGTATTAATCAGATTTCAATGTATAAGCTTGATCAGACCAATGCTACGTGCTGGCTATCTACTTATTCGATTGATTTGATTCAGGATGATAGTAAAAGACAACTTTCAGAATCACAGGAGATTTATACCTCCGAAATAACGATTCCTGAGGAAATCAAATCCGCCCAGCTATGGATGGAGACAACCAGGAAGCCTTATATTCATTACCAGGGAGACCGGTATCTGGTGGTGTACCCCATACTGGCCGCGAACAAAATTGAGGAGATGTTGACTTTTGAGCTTCCTCATCCATTGACTGAAGGAGAAATGCTGATCATTTCCAGCTTGCTGAGTATTACGCATAATTTCCGTAGTCTGCTGGATGAAAGTCAGAAAGACAAACTAACCGGTTTATTGAATCGTCAGACTTTTGAAGTAAATATCAAGAAAATAAGCGCACTCACTGTGGGCCCTGATGTTGGCCAAGACCATGACGGTAATATATTGAACCGGAGAAGGCCAAAGGTGGAAACAGAAAAATTCTGCCTTGCTATCATTGATATAGATGATTTTAAGTCGATCAATGACCGGTTTGGCCATATCATGGGAGATGAGGTTTTACTGTTATTATCCTATGTGATGAAGCAAAATTTCCGCGCAAGGGATTTATTGTTTCGCTTTGGCGGAGAGGAGTTTGTGGTGATTTTTCGTGCACCCGATAAGGAAGAGGCCTATAAAGCACTGGAGCGTTTTCGCAATAGGATTCAGGAATATCACTTTCCGCAAATTGAGACTGTGACGATCAGCATGGGTGCAACTTTGATTAATGAATTGAATTACCTGGCTTCCGAAATTATCGGGCGCGCAGACCAAGCGCTTTATCATGCCAAACAGAACGGCAAGAATCAACTGCATTTTTACGAAAACCTTTTGGAGAATGGGTATGTTTTCGATAAAAAAGAAACCAGTACAACAGACTTCTTTTAACACTGTGACTATTGCTGATGCATAGGCGATTATTCAGTTGCGACTAAAATAATTGTGAATTACCAACGGTAATAGGGCCCATAAAACCCGCCACGGAAATAAGGATAGTAACCTGGATAGCCAAAATAAGGATAAGGTCCGTAGTATCCCCGGTAGTCATTATAATTAGGGTAGGTCGGCCAAAGATGAATTGCCGTTGCAGATAGCAATGGTACTTGAATAACTCTTTTGCCAACGGTTTGTTCAATATCCCCAGTAATTACCCCGGCAACAGTAATTTCTTTATCTTTGGCATAGACAGCCGGATCCAGAAATTCGGCGCTTTTAACTACAAAGCGGCCTGCACCTGCTTTGTGTACCTGCGGGCGGCCACTGAAATCGAGAGGGTAATATAAAACCTGTATCAGACTTGCATGCGCTTCATTTTCTACGTCAATAATCACACCTCCCCAGCGAACAGGCGCGTCTTTATAATTATTGATGTCATGGCTGATTTGTTGATAGGAAACGTTTATTGCCGGCGCATTTTCAATTGCAGAGGGTAATCCGGCGCAGGCGCTCAGTAGCAAACAAAGCAATAGTAAAAATGGTTTCATGATTCTTCTCCCACGATTTATCGGAAATTGCTCCGGTGCAATGTATTAATTCAATCGTTATACAACAAATTCAATGTGTGAGTTTGTTGGTAAGACTCTTGCTGTAAGCTTTAGTTTGAATTGTAGAATTGATCAATAGAAATATTCATACGGTTATTAATGCACTAGCTTTGGGTGGGCTTTGAGAAAGTGTCTATCTTGATTATTTACGTTTGAATTTGCCGTCAAGTGTACGCTCGAATTCATCTATTTTGTGCGGCATTGACGGTGGATAATGTCTGAAGCAATTCTAAAAATGGTAAATAGGAATCTTGGCGGGTAGATCAGATAGATACTTTTGGTTTTGCAGATTTTGATGAGAATACACTGGCGGAGATATTTTATGTCATCGATAAAATTTGTTCGTATATGACTACTCTATCTTGCGGATCGGTGATGGTAATGGTTAAAAAATCGTCTCAACAGATAACTGCGCGCTATCGAAACAGCCGTAAAAATTAATCCGATTTGAATGTTTTGGCTTACGCTGACCTCTATTTCATAAAGCGGAAATACGATCATTTGTGCGACTAAAGCTACGAAATAACCAATAGTAACATTAGCGAAAGATTCTGTAAGTGACTGTGCCCTGGTTTGCATATATTTCATGAAGATTGGGTTTTCGCCGCTCGCTATTTCTTTGTCAGCAATAGCATCGAACAAATAAATGAAACAAGGAGGCCAAGCAGTATGGGCGCCAATACTGATTCATTACCGGTTACTGCATAATATCCATATAGAATCAATGAAAGTATCAATGTGATTATCAATATTAGTTTTGTCATTTTTTAGATTTTTTTCGTAATTAAAGATCGATCTATCGATTGCGTATAAGTTAGTCAGTTTTTTCTTTAAAAACTATGTTACCTGAATGCGCCGGATTTATCGATTTTGGGCGTATCTCTCATTGACTCATTTTGCAGTTGCGTAGCAATTAGCGGTTATCAGCAATCGGGCAAAAAAGAGCGATGAAGATTGAAGATGAATAAGGATAAGATGCTCATTGGAATTAGCAGCACAAGGCTTCATGAAAGGTTCTTGAGCAGTATTATTTGCGAAATTTCTCATTGATAAACTGTGCAACCAGTAATCCCGCAACTAATGCAATTGCAGAATATAAAACAATTTCCAACATATTAGACATTTTTGAGTCTCTCCGTAGTTAATTAACCGAGTTTCAATCATACTATATTCGATATCATGCTCTGAATATTTCAATGGATTGATAATCGCTAGGTTTAAAATAACTGGAGGAGATATAAATAATGAAAATAATTAAACAATTAGTCTTGGGGATGTTGCTGTGTTTTATTTTTTCGTCGCAGGTTCAGGCCATGGAAGAAATTTCCAGCAGAGTTTATGTTAACAGGGCAGGCACGAAAATTGTAAGTGGTATTGCGAATATAGCCACCGGATGGATGGAGTTACCAAAAAATATTAATTTGTGGAGTCAGAGAGATAGCAATGCTGTCATAGGTGCTGCCGAAGGATTGTTATGGGGTGTTTTTCATACTGCAGGTCGTACTGGATCTGGTGTATTGGATTTTGCCACTTTTTGGCTTCCAACTTACCCAACCCCTGAACCATTGTTTGTTTGGGATGATTTCTCGCAAGATTCTGACTATATTGGGTGGCGTATGGCCCGGTGATAAACTGCTTTGATTTCGTGCTGCCTGTCACTCAGCTGTATATTCAAATACAAAGATGAATCGAGAAGGGGGTTAAAATTTATATCCTCGATGGAGCGCTACAATGCCTGCGGTAAGATTGAAATACTCCACGCGCTCAAAGCCAACCTGCTCCATAAGTTCTTTTAATTCATTTTGGGAAGGATGCATGCGAATGGATTCCGCCAAATATTGATAGCTTTCCGCGTCATTTGCAATCATTTTTCCCATTGCGGGTAGTAATTTGAACGAATAAGCATCGTAGGCAGGCTGAAGCAGCTTCCAAATTTTGGAAAATTCCAATACCAGAACCGTTCCGCCTGGTTTTATGACCCGTAGCATTTCTTTGAGTGCGATATCCTTATGGGTCATATTTCGCAAACCAAACGCGACACTGACGCAGTTAAAGTAATTGTCTGGAAAAGGTAATTTCTCGGCATCACATTGAGCGACCGGAGTCGGTGTACCTTCATCGATCAGGCGGTCACGTCCGATCGAAAGCATGGAATTGTTAATGTCAGTTAGCCACACCTGCCCGGATTTTCCTACTTTCTGTAAAAATAGTACGCTTAAATCTCCAGTGCCTCCGGCGATATCCAATACCTTGTCACCAGCTTTTACTCCGCTGGTTTCCATCACAAAACGTTTCCATAACCGGTGCATTCCAATTGACATGAGATCGTTCATTAAATTGTAGCGTTCCGCGACAGAATGAAAAACCTCAGCGACTTTGCCTGCCTTTTCATCTTCTGCAACAGTATTAAAACCAAAATGAGTTGTTTTAGTCATGACATTAATTTAAATAGAATTGGATGTGGCGTGTGAATAATTATTGATAATAAGTTACTTACAGGAGTGATTCGTCTTTTGAGGTTTAATTTCGAGTTCCCTGCTGGCACCGGCTGCTTCTAAGCGCCGCAAGTAACGTTGCCACATTGTATCCTGATTAAGACCAAAGTTATATAACAGATCCCATGAATAAAGCCCTGTATTATGACCATCGGTGAAATTAAGTTGTATGGCATAATTACCAACAGGATCAATTTTGCTGATACCGACCGTCTTCTTACCGGTTTGCAGTACCTCTTGCCCCGGACCATGGCCACTTACTTCGGCAGAAGGTGAATGAACGCGCAAAAATTCACATGAGAATTGAAAGGATTTGCCATCAGAAAAAGTAATATCCAGAATTCCGGATTTCTGATGCAACTTGATTTCTGTCGGATGCGGTGTGTGTTTGGTTAAACCAGCCATGTTCTTTATTTAATATGATGAATTAAGGATATGCAATGGCTCCATTGTAGCAAACTGTGCAAAAAATTATTGATGCAGGAATACAAGCATGAGCGTAAAAATACTGATTGTGGAAGACGAAGCGGCTATTCGGGAGCTGATTGCCTATAATTTGCAGCAAGCGGGATATGAAAGCATCTGTGCTGAGGATGCGGAGAAAGCAATGACAATCATCCATGATGCACTGCCGGATTTGATTTTGTTGGATTGGATGTTGCCCAATATGACCGGAATAGATTTTGCACGAATTCTACGGCGCAATGAACGCACTCGCCTCATCCCGATTATTATGCTGACAGCGCGAACCCAGGAAGCGGATAAAGTGGTCGGCCTGGAGATAGGTGCGGATGACTATGTGACAAAGCCTTTCTCACCGCGTGAATTAATTGCACGAATTAACGCGGTCTTGCGTCGATTGATCCCGGAAGCTTCTGCGCAAGCAGTTGAGATACATGGATTGCGATTGGATCCCGTCAATCATCGTGTTACTGACGGAAATAAAAAAATTGAACTGGGACCTACAGAGTATCGCTTGCTGCATTTTATGATGTTACACACCGAACGCACATATTCGCGTAGCCAATTATTGGATCGAGTATGGGGTGATCATGTATTTGTCGAAGAGCGTACTGTGGACGTGCATATTCGCCGGTTACGAAAAGCTTTGCAATGGTCGGGTAAAGACAACTGGATACAAACTGTAAGGGGTGCAGGTTATCGGTTCTCGGCAGTTGCCTTAGCTCTCCCTGATGCTTCAAATAAGGAGATCTGATAATGCTTGTGTCAGAAAGTGTTACAGTGGTAATTCTGCTCGATCAGAACGTTGATCCATGTGTATTGTGATGCTTGCTCAAGCTCGGTTAATTTTAGTAATGATTGTAAATTTTCTCGGACAATCATCTTATTGTAGGTAGTTCTTAAGTGTCTGATATCTGGCAGCGTTCATCAAATATTCTTTTTCTTGTCTTCATTACAGCGTTACTATGGATGATCTTTGGTGCTGTGAAAGCACTGATTTTTTTCAGTGTGATTATGCTCTGGATTGTGTTTCATCATATTCGTCATTTGGTCTTGTTAGAGCGCTGGCTACAGCTTTCTGATCATTCTCCAGCAAGCATCCCAGCCGGTTCCGGAGCTTGGGATGAGGTATATGCCCATTTGGCGCGCTACGTGCGTCAACATAGTCAGAGTCAGGAAATGCTTAGTATTGCCTTAAAGCGAATGCAAAGCGTTACTTCCGCTATGCCAGATGGCATTGTTATCCTCGATATGAATGATCGTATTGAATGGTGTAACCAGGTTGCGGAGCAGCATTTAGGTATCAGTCTTGCATTGGATGTCGGTCAGCAGATTACCTATTTGGTGAGGCAGATACCGTTTGTTGAATATCTGACAGCACGTCAATATAGTAGTCCATTAATTCTAAAGCAGACCCGATTGCAAGGATTGATTATCTCCTTGCAATTGGTGCCTTATGGTTATAACCAGAAGCTTCTAATCAGTCGCGATATTACGCGTTTTGAAAAAATAGAGACGATGCGGCGCGATTTTATTGCTAATGTTTCGCATGAATTGCGCACACCGCTTACCGTCATCGGTGGTTTTCTTGAAACATTATCTGCTGATGATAATGTTAGTAGCAGTTTCAATAAGCGGGCCTTGGCATTGATGACTGAGCAAACAACTCGCATGCAGCGGTTGATTGAAGATTTGTTGATTCTGTCACGTCTGGAAAATGAGCAGAATAAGGTCAACGAGAAGATAGTAAATGTAGTGAGCTTGGCGCAAGATCTCTTGCAAGATGCGGAATCTCTAAGTGCAGGGCGGCATCAAATCAAATTAAATGTTGCTTCGCAAGATCAGCTCTTGGGGAGTGAGGAAGAACTCCGTAGTGCTTTTGGTAATTTGGTCAGTAATGCGATTCGTTATACTGCGGACGGCGGGGAAATAATCATTAGCTGGGAAAAACGCCATGATCAAGGGTTGTTCTTTGTTCAAGATAGCGGGATCGGGATTGAACCAGAGCACATTCCGCGGTTGACGGAGCGTTTTTACCGTATTGATAACAGTCGTTCAAGAGAAACTGGTGGCACAGGCCTTGGACTGGCAATTGTCAAACATGTTCTGAACCGACATGAGGCGCGCCTGGAAGTTATTAGCAAAGTAGGCAAGGGTAGCCGGTTTAATATTTGGTTTCCAGCTAAGCGTTTAGTTTCTGGAAATGCGTGATCACTCGATACCTATCCGGAAAATGTGATAACTTGTATTTTATTTCCATACATTTGGTAAAAAATACCGTCTTTAGGCAGTGATCCTGATTTTAAAGGTGCTGGTTCATGTGTATTTAACCTGGTGGGGGTAGATGACTTGAGTCGTCTGTACCCAAACTGCGCTAGGCGGTAGTTCGGTTAAAATAATTGATAGAAGCGCGTTGTCGGAATAAAAAAAGCCACCGGTTACCCGGCGGCTGTCAGTTCTCTATTGGATCTTTCGCAGATCCTATGCGTTGCTACTAATTATCTGATTGCTGATGTATTTTGATCAAGATTAACCCGGGCTTTGTTGATTGATGAATTTTCATGATCCATTGTTATTTTTTTGTGTAGATCCGCATTATTAAGGCTTTCTGCCAAAACTTCCTCGTATTCGCGGATATTAGCGGTTGTATGCGATTTAAAATCCTGACCTTGTCTACCATAGTAATAAGCGTGAGCTTCGTAATCTTCGAGTGCAGCTTTGTTTTTTTGTAACTTTGCTTCGGCTTCTTTGGCAACATTTTCATAATGCTGTGTCAACGCGGCATGATCGTTGTCATCAATACCTTTTACTTCTACGGCGAATACTGATGAAGCAGCTAAGCTGAATGCCAAAACAGAGATGAATGTTAAGAATTTTTGCGCTTTCATGATCAGTTTCTCCAGTGGTAGATTGATGACTGTCATAATAGCTTCACTTGATGTAGCGAGTATATTGGGGAAACCCTGTTTTTTATCTAATGGTTTCCATTAGGTGTTATGTCTTTTATTTTTGCTATGTTTTCTTGAATTAACACGTGGTTGAACAGGGTTGGTGTGGTGTCGTGACCAAATAATGGCTGCTATTCCTGCCAGAATCATTGGAATTGATAGCCATTGCCCCATTGTGATACCTAAAGTCAGTACACCCATGAAGCCATCTTCCGGTTCACGGAAAAATTCTGCGAAGGAACGTAAAACACCGTAGCCGATCATAAAGGCACCTGTGATCGCGCCAGTTGCGCGTGGTTTGGCTGAGTAAATCCAGATGAAAATGAATAGCGCCACACCTTCGAGTGCAAATTGATATAACTGGGAAGGATGACGGGGAAAGTTGTCAACATACGGGAAAATCATACCCCATGGAACATCGGTAGGGCGTCCCCATAATTCGCCATTGATGAAATTGCCAATGCGGCCAGCGGCCAATCCGGGTGGAATCAATGGGATGACAAAGTCAGTTACCGCAAGCCATGGCAGATGATATTTGCGGGCGAGCAATATCATCGCAACAAAGACGCCCAGAAATCCACCATGAAAAGACATGCCGCCTTCCCATATGGCGAAAATATGCAGCGGATACTCTAGATAATAGCCAAACTGATAGAACAGCACATGTCCCAACCGTCCACCCACTACTACCCCCAGCATGCCGTAAAAGAGAGCATCATCAAGCATTTCATAGGTAAAAGTGGTGTGCGGGTTATGTTTGATACGATATCGCCCGAGCAGAATGAACGCCACAAAACCAAGCAGATACATCAATCCATACCAATGCACGGAAAGCGGTCCTAGCGAGATGGCCACCGGATCAATTTGCGGGTGAACGAGCATAGTTTTGGCCTTATTTACGGTAAAATATCGTCCATTATACCAATTGCGCTGGTATACAACGTGTCATAGATTGTATTTTTATCTTATTCAGGAGCAAGCATGCCAGATAATAAACGTAGCCAGGCTATTACTCAGGGTACTCAACACGCGCCTAGCCGTGCCATGTTGCGTGCAGTCGGTTTTAACGATGAGGATTTTAATAAACCGATTGTCGGAGTTGCTAATGGCTATTCAACGATTACACCGTGTAATAAGGGATTGAACGAGCTATCGTTAAAAGCTGAATCAGCATTAAGGCAAGCGGGTGCCATGCCACAGATGTTCGGCACCATTACGGTGTCAGACGGGATATCAATGGGTACGGAGGGCATGAAGTATTCTTTGGTTTCGCGAGAAGTTATTGCGGATTCGATTGAAACCTGTGTGCAGGCGGAAAGTATGGATGGTGTGATTGCTATCGGTGGTTGCGATAAAAACATGCCGGGTGCAATGATTGCGATTGCACGCATGAATGTGGCGGCAATTTTTGTTTATGGTGGCACGATCAAGCCGGGGCATTATAAAAATCAGGATCTGACTATTGTCAGCGTATTTGAAGCGGTGGGACAGCACAGCGCACATAAGATTGATGATCAGGAATTGCTGCAGATTGAGCGTAATGCTTGCCCGGGCGCAGGTTCCTGCGGTGGCATGTTTACTGCCAATACGATGTCATCCGCGTTTGAAGCGATGGGTATGAGCCTGCCATATTCTTCCACGATGTCGGCTGAAGACGATGATAAATTGATCAGCACCGGACAATCTGCCGAGGTATTGGTTAATGCTATCAAAAAGCAAATCCTGCCACGCGACATCATCACACGTAAGTCGATTGAAAATGCTGTGGCTGTAATTATGGCAGTGGGCGGATCGACCAATGCCATCCTGCATTTTCTGGCGATTGCGCATGCGGCTGAAGTCGAGTGGAGCATTGATGATTTCGAGCGGATGCGTAGTAAAGTGCCGGTACTGTGTGATCTTAAGCCATCTGGACGTTATGTGACCGCTGATTTGCATCGGGTGGGTGGAATCCCGCAAGTGATGAAAATGTTGCTGAATCACGAGCTGTTACACGGAGATTGCCTCACGATCAGTGGACAAACTATTGCGGAAGTGCTGAAAGCAATTCCGGATATACCACGTGCCGATCAGAATGTGATTCGCCAATGGGACAACCCAATGTATGCGCAAGGACATCTGGCTATTTTAAAAGGTAATTTATCCACTGAAGGGTGCGTGGCGAAAATTTCCGGAATTAAAAATCCGAACATTACCGGGCCTGCGCGTGTATTTGAATCGGAAGAAACGTGCATGGCGGCAATCCTGGCGCGCAAAATTCAACCCGGTGACGTAGTGGTCATTCGTTACGAAGGCCCTAAAGGCGGCCCGGGAATGCGTGAAATGTTGTCACCGACTTCCGCTTTGATCGGCGAAGGTTTGGGTGATTCGGTTGGACTGATTACCGATGGGCGTTTTTCCGGTGGGACATATGGCATGGTGGTGGGCCATGTGGCACCGGAAGCTTTTGTCGGTGGAACCATTGCACTGGTGCAGGAAGGGGATTCAATTACCATTGATGCCGAACGGCGATTGTTGCAATTGAACGTGCCTGATGATGTGCTTGCGCAGCGCCGTGCATCCTGGCAATCGCCGCCGCCGCGTTATGTGCGTGGAGTTCTGGCAAAATATGCAAAACTGGTATCAAGTGCCAGTGCAGGTGCAATAACGGATTGATTCCGTGCTTTATCGATATTATTTAGCTCATGCGTGTTCACTGGAACTAAATAATTTACTCCGAAGTCTCAGCAAGGCAGTATCATCAGAGCCTGCAGTTGGGGTGGTAAGTGTGTGAGGATGTAGAGCAACAGATTGAACGTTGAAAATCACAAAACTTATAGGAATTGCTGCAAGTCTGTAAAGTTCGGGTTAGAATATCAGCCCATTTATAATTTTAATAAGGAAGAGATATGAAAAAAGTATTAATTGGAGCAGTAGCTGCATCTGCCTTTTTCTTAGCCGGTGTTGCACAAGCGGATGCCGATCTGGCGAAAAACAGTGGTTGTTTGAATTGCCATAATGTTGATACTAAGTTAGTGGGCCCAAGCCTGAAAGATATTGCCGCTAAATATGCAGATCAAGCTGATGCGTCTGCGTATCTGGCAGATAAGATTGTAAAAGGAAGCAATGGAGTTTGGGGTCCGATCCCAATGCCACCGAATGCTAACGTTAGTCCGGAAAATGCTAAAGTGTTAGCTGATTTTATCCTGACACTGAAGTAATTAAGTATTCAGAATTCAGAAAAGCCGACGTCTAAAAGCGTCGGCTTTTTGTTTGCATAAAATTTTTATTATTGCGGTAGGTAAAAATGAAGACTCGTATTAAGTGGAAAGGCAACGTTAGTTTCGTGGCTGAATCCGGCAGCGGCCATTCAATATTGATGGATGGCGCACCTGAAGCAGGAGGACAGAATCAGGGACCACGTCCAATGGAAATGCTGTTAATGGGGCTAGGTGGCTGCACTACATTTGATGTGGTGCTGATTCTGAAAAAAAGCCGTCAGGATATTGCCGATTGCGAAGTGGAAATTGAAGCTGAGCGCGCACCTGTCGACCCAAAAGTATTTACTCATATTCATTTGCATTTCATTATTACAGGTCGCAATTTGAATCTACAGCAGGTAGAACGAGCGATAAATTTGTCCTCTGAGAAATATTGCTCGGCTTCGATTATGCTCAAACAAACGGTTAAGATCACGCATGATTTTGAGATTATTAATTCCTAGTTATCAATAAATTGTATGGGCATACCGCTATGCTACTAAAGTAAACCCGATTCGTGGGCTTGCTGATCGGCGTGATAGCTGGAGCGCACCATTGGTCCACAAGCGGCGTGACTAAATCCCATCGCAAGTGCGGCATGCTCGAAAGCTTTAAATGCTTCGGGTGTAACGTAACGCATGACTGGTAAATGACCGATACTGGGCTGTAAATATTGACCAATAGTCAGCATTTCCACATTGTGTCTCCGCAAATCATGCAATACTTCCATAATTTCCTCGTCTGTTTCTCCCAAGCCTAGCATCAAACCTGATTTTGTCGGGATATGAGGAAAATTATTCTTGAAATCTTTTAATAATTTCAATGAATTGTTATAGTCTGCGCCGGGCCGACACTGCTTGTATAATCTGGGTACGGTTTCGAGGTTATGGTTTAAAACATCCGGCGGACAAGCTGTGAGTTTTTCCAGAGCAATTTCAAGACGACCTCTAAAATCCGGGACCAAGGTTTCGATTTTCGTGGTTGGTGAGTGAACACGTATTTCGCGGATACAATTGACGAAGTGTTGAGCACCGCCATCGCGCAAATCGTCACGATCTACACTGGTGATCACCACATATTTCAATCGCATCGCCGCAATTGATTGTGCCAGATGTAACGGTTCTTCGGGATCCGGTGGCTTGGGTCTGCCATGAGCGACATCGCAAAAAGGACAGCGGCGTGTACATAAATCGCCCAGAATCATAAAAGTTGCTGTTCCTTTTCCAAAGCATTCACCGATATTGGGGCATGATGCTTCTTCGCAGACCGTATGAAGCTTATGTTCGCGCAATAACCGTTTAACTTCGTAATAGTTTTCGCTACTGGATGAACGAACGCGAATCCACGAAGGTTTACGCAACAGATCGTTGCGTGATTGCGGGGCTATTTTGACAGGATTGCGCGCAGTTTTGTCAGTGCCTTTTTGCCGGGTATCGGTGGTCATGATGATAAGCTGATTATCCTTTAAGAAGTTTTACTTGTAATTGATCTGCTAGCTTGTTACTTATTATTTCTAATCCATCGGGAATGCCCAGATCTTTGGTTTGTGTAACTTGTAGGCCTTGATAACCGCATGGATTAATGTAGGAGAATGGAGTCAGATCCATATCCACATTCAAAGCGATGCCGTGATAACAGAAACTTTTCTTGATTTTGAGTCCCAATGATGCAATTTTAGCGTTGTTGACGTAAACACCCGGTGCCTCGATCCGTCCTGATGCATCGATATGATAGCTCTTCAATAAATCAATTACAGCACTTTCCATGTTTCTGACCAATTCGCGTACGCCGAGTTTTAGTCGGCGTATATCCAGCAGCAAATAAGCAACAATCTGCCCCGGCCCATGATAGGTGATTTGACCGCCACGATCTGTTTTAATGACATCAATGCCATGACTGTTTAATAAATGCTCGTCCTTTCCTGCAATGCCTTGAGTAAACACGGGCGGATGCTGTAATAACCAGATTTCATCGTGGGTTTGAACAGTTCTGGCTTGGGTGAAATCCCTCATGGCCTGCCAGACAGGCAGATAATCCGATAACCCGATAGTTTTTATAATAAAGCGCTGCTGTGCATGAGTAGATAATAAATGCTGGTGTCGCATGGATAATCACAATACCACCGAGATCATGGGATGTTCTGATAACGCCTGATATAAACCATCCAGCTGGGATCGGGAAGTCGCGCGAATGGTACAGGTGAGGCTTAAATAAGTGCCATTCCTGCTGGTTTTAATCGCCGTAGTGTTAACATCGAAATCCGGGGCGTGGTATTTGACAATAGCCAGTGTTGTTTGAGTAAAATCCTGTTGTGCTTTCCCCATAATCTTGATTGGAAAATCACAAGGATATTCAATTAATGAGGCTTGTTCTGTCATAACTGCCAATCGAAGATAACTTGATTTTGAATCAATTTGTTAAACGACTTGTCCGCGCATATGAGTTGCTTTATATTCTTGATAGAGCGCATGCAACTGCCTAAACAATTCTCCTGGTTTTCCATCTCCCACGGGGTGATTATCTAATAGGGTAATCGGCATGATTTCTTTGGTCGATGATGTCAGCAGAATTTCATCAGCCATGCGCGTTTCCGTTTCAGAAATTTCCCGGATTTCATGAGGAATCTGATTGGCTGCAGCTAGTTCGAGCACCACATCATACGTGATTCCGGGTAGCATCAGATTACTTTTGGGAGGGGCAAGCAGAACTTTATCCTTTACGATGAAGATATTACTGGCGGCTCCCTCAGTCAGGAATTGGTTCCGGATCAAGATAGTTTCAAGTGCATGCCTATCTACTGCCAATTGGCGCAACAGTACGTTGGGTAACAGAGAAATGGCTTTGACGTCGCAGCGGATCCAGCGATTATCGTTAGCTGTAATAGCCGATGCACCAGTTTTGAGTAATTCTTCCGGTGGCTGCGGCAGCGGATTGCTCATAATGAAAACAGTGGGGGAAACGTTCGCGGGAAATGCATGATCGCGTTTGGCCACTCCACGGGTGATGTGCAGATAAAGATATTGATCTTCTCCGTCATTATTGGCAATGATCTGTTCTAAAATGTTTCTCCATTCATCATTACTGCATGGATTCTTCAGACGTATACCATCCAGGCTGTGTTGCAGTCGTATGAGGTGTTCGGCAAGTCTGAAAGGCTTGCGTGAATATACTGGTATGACCTCATACACACCATCTCCGAAAATAAAACCACGGTCCAACACAGGAATGAATGCCTCTTCGATAGGCATAAACTTGCCATTCAGATATATCATGCGAGATTCTTTTTGTGAGTTAAGTTGTAGATTAATTAAACAACAATTTTACACTATCCCATGCACGACCCAGGAAGCTGGCTGAATCAACCTTTTCTAGAGCTACTAAAGGGTAAATTTCGACAGTCTTATCATTGAGTGTAAATTTTACCGTGCCAACTTCCTGTCCAAGCTGAACTGGCGCAATCAGAGGTTGTTTATACTCCATGGTGGCTTTTAACTTGTCAGCCTGACCTTTGGGCAGGGTAAAAAAAACATCGCGGTCAAATCCGGCTTTCAATTCATTCTGAGTGCCTTTCCATAAATGAATGGTGGCAAGTGAATCATTTTTTTTGTATAGATGCAGCGTATCGTAAAATTGAAATCCATAATTAAGCAGGCGTTGACTTTCTATACTACGTGCGTTGGCCGATTTGGCACCAATGACCACTGAGATCAATCGTCGTTTATCCCGTATTGCCGATGTAATTAGGCAATAACCGGCAGTTTTAGTCCACCCTGTTTTCATGCCATCAACATGCGGATCGGTCCATAGCAGCCGATTCCGATTGGGTTGGGTAATATTGTTATAGGTATATTCTTTTAACGAATAAAGTGGGTAAAAATCCGGAAAATCACGAATAATAGCTGTTGCCAGTAATATTAAATCATGGGCTGTTGTGTAGTGATTAGGGTCAGGCAATCCGGTTGTATTGGTGAAATGTGTGTTCTGCATTCCTAGGCGCTTCGCTTCCTTATTCATGATAATCACGAAGTTTGCTTCCGAGCCTGCGACGGTTTCAGCCAGAGCAATGCAAGCATCATTACCGGACTGGACGATCATTCCGCGGATTAGCTCATCCACAGTAACCTGTTTATTGGGCTCGATAAACATGCGTGAACCAATCATGCGCCAAGCACTTTCGGATACTACGGCGGTTTGATCCAGCGCAAGCTGTCCCTGTTTTAATGCCGAAAATACCACATAAGCAGTCATCAATTTAGTGAGAGATGCGGGCTCTATGCGTTCATGTACGTTCTGTCCAGCCAATACTTGTCCCGTTTGATAATCTGATAGCATAAAAGCTTTAGCAGCTACAGGAATTTCTTGTTGCTGTGCAGATGCTGATGAAACAGCCAGACACGTTAGCAATAATACGAATAAAAGCTTCATATGAATCCGCAAAAAATGAATATTATATCTTGCTGCCAAAAAATCTAAAACCTTCCAGTTTAAAACACAACCAGAAGCAAGATTAAATGACAGTTTTTAGAAATTATCATGGGATACGACATTAGCAACCCGGTATCTTGAACAATCAGCGATAAAGTGAAACTGCTGGAAATTTGTCATGAACAAAGATAGCAGATTTCTCAATTATTGAAAGCGGATTTTAGGTCAAGCATATTCATACCGAAGGCATTGCCAAAATTTAATCTTTTTTATCAACGACGGTATCCGCCTCGATAGTGTCTTCCGATGAAATTATGCCTTCCATGCAGGTGTTTATGTCCACCGATAAAGTATTGGTATCCTCCGCGCATATGCCTAGGTCCGCCGATAAAGTGTTTATGTGCTCCGATGTAACCTGGATTAATGTAAATGGGCGATTGATGTCCATAACCGTAGACTGTGCTTCGATAGTATCCCAAGCCTCCATAGTAAGGGGTGGACACACATCCACTCAGAGAAAGTGTCCCAATTATTATGAGTCCAATAAGAATGCTTTTTGCGTTCATGATTTGTCTCCTGATTAAACCCAAGGCATAGATAATTCATAAGAATTTTTATATAAACTTCATCTATGTTCTTTAGTGCAATACAACAATCTATTTTGTATTTTGGTTTCAATTGTGTAAGTTGTGGGCTTAACAGGAGCTGAATGCAAATTTATTGAATGTTTCTTGATGCATTGTAATAACCGGATAAGCTTTAGCAGAAATAGAATATTATAAATATTTTCAATCGATTGTTGCTCTAATGCCGGTGTAGTAGCCTGTCATGATGATTGTCAGTACATAATTTTTTAGTTTTGACCTTAATCAGAGAGCCAATTATTACATCGAATTTTCAGGATCTGCCTTGCACTTGTTGATTGCTAACGATACATCGGGGAAGTGATTGACTAAAGAAAATAATAACTTATAGGGTTCAGTCGATTACTGTAGAAAGTAGAGAATATTGGAATTGATTTTGCAGATTATTCAGGTGTACCGTGATTGTACAAAATATCCTCTGATAACTATGACATTTTCCAAGTTAAATTCTCTCCGGCATAAAGAGGGATCAATTTTTCATTTGTAAATTCGAATTGCTCGGGAACAGTCCAGTATTCTTTTTTTAACGTGATATGGCTGGTATTGCGGGGTAATTGATAGAAATCTGCACCATAGAAACTGGCAAAAGCTTCCAATTTGTCAAGCGCACCTGCCTGTTCGAATGCTGTGGCATATAATTCAATAGCGGCATGGGCTGTGTAAATGCCAGCGCAGCCACAGGAATTTTCTTTATTGCTCTGTGAGTGCGGTGCACTGTCAGTACCCAGAAAAAATTTCGGGTTACCACTGGTCGCCGCATTCAGTAATGCTTGACGATGAATTTCGCGTTTCAAGACAGGCAAGCAAAAGTGATGAGGACGGATACCGCCTTGGAAAATCGCATTACGATTCAACAATAAGTGATGTGCTGTAATCGTGGCAGAAATAAATTTGGATGCTTCTTTTACAAACATTACTGCATCATTGGTAGTGATATGCTCAAATATGATGCGCAAGTTTGGAAAACGTCGTGTCAGCGGAGCTAGCATCCGATCGATAAAAATCTTTTCTCTATCAAATACATCTACATTGGCATCTGTTACTTCGCCATGCACCAGCAACGGCAGATTATTTTGTTCCATTGCTTCCAAAGTAGCATAGCACTTGGTAATATTGGTCACTCCGGCATCCGAATTTGTCGTTGCACCGGCCGGATACAGTTTTACTCCCTGTATCGCTTTACTCTCTGTTGCCCGGATGATTTCTGAAGGTACTGTATTATCAGTTAAATACAGCGTCATGAGCGGATCAAAGGCGCCATGCAAAGGCTCAGGTAAAGCGGCCAATATTCTTGCACGGTAAGATAAGGCCATATCGGTTGTTACAATCGGCGGTTTAAGATTAGGCATAATGATTGCGCGCGCAAATTGTTTTGCTGTATGCGGTAGTACGAAGCTTAATTGCTCGCCGTCTCGTAAATGTAAGTGCCAATCATCTGGACGGATAATAGTTATGCTGGTCAAGGGTTATCAGCCACCAAATATAAGGAATAAGGACGAATTATAGCGTAGGCACCGCCATTGTACTATTCGGGATATCGTGCATTTTTTAACTTCAGTGCCAGTTGATAGAGCGAATTTTTGTTTTCACCAGTGATCTCTGTTGCGAGCTTAACTGCTTGTTTTAACGTAAGTTCAGTGAGGAGGCATTTTAATGTGCGCTCTGCTTGTTCACTGATTTCGGATTTATCCGTAGTTCCCGCACCGGACAGCAATAAAACGAATTCACCTTTTTGCTGATCGGTGTCTTTTTGCAGCCAGGAATAAATTTCATGTAAAGTTCCCCTATGGATAGTTTCAAATAATTTAGTCAATTCCCGCGCAACAATCAGTTCCCGCTGAGGCCCAAAAACCTCCAGCATGTCGATTATGCATTCCAGAATCCGATGAGGTGCCTCATAAAATATTAATGTGCACAGCTGCGGTTTTAATTCGATTAATGCACGTTTACGTAATCCAGTTTTAGCTGGTAAGAAACCATAAAATAAGAAATGTGGATTTGTAATGCCGCTGGCTGATAGGGCGCAAACTGCTGCATTTGCACCGGGAATGGGAATAATTGAATATCCCTGCGCACGTACGTGTTGAACTAGGATTGCGCCTGGATCGGAAATACCGGGGGTGCCCGCATCTGTTACTAAAGCAACATTTTTCCCGCTATTTAATAGTGCCAAAATCTTGTTGGAAACGATAGCCTCATTGTGCTGATGGAGGCTAATAAGCTTGGTGGAAATGGCGTGCACAGCAAATAAATGTCTGGAAGCCTGTGTATGTTCTGCGGCAACCACATCTACTTTTGCCAGAATATCCAAGGCACGTAAGCTGATATCGTTTAAATTTCCTATTGGCGTGGCAACCACATATAATGTACTTTTGCTCAGCATAATCCTCATAATGCAACGTTTTCTTACCATTACCCTAGCGGTAATCCTGTTGTTAAGTTTTAACTTTTCATCAATGGCGACTGATCTTGATGAACAAGGTCGATTGGAAAGCTTACCGGAATCCGCATTAGTACCTCATATTGCGCTATTACTGCCTTTAGAGTCTGCTTCATTTGGTGAAGCTGCTAATGTTGTGAAAGAAGGTTTTGTGGCTGCTACTCAACGTGGAGAACCGCTTCCAGAGATTATTCGGTTATATTCCACTACTGACGATCCGCTCGATATTCTGATTACTTATTATCAAGCACTCAGCGCCGGCGCAATATTTATCGTCGGCCCTCTTACGCGCGATGGTGTTTCGGCTGTAGCCTCCAGTCACTTCTCGAATGTACCTACTTTAGCACTGAACACGGCAGACAGTAATGCAACCTTACCACCGAAGTTATATTTTTTTGGCTTGCAAATGGAATCCGAAGCGAATCAACTTGCCGAATTAGCACTGTCAAGCGGTAGAAATCATGCCATTATCATCGGTGATGACAGTCCCTTATCCAAAAGGCTCCAGAACGCTTTTGCACTGCGATGGCAAAATGAAATTGATAAAACCGTCGAATCATTTCTGTATGCTGATAATCCAATTATGCTGCAACAATTTCGTAATTTGACTGCCGGCAGCGGTCACTTGGTTTTTCTTGCTCTGGACGCAGTTAAGTCACGTGTGCTGCGTTCTTACCTTGATCCGGAAGTACCTGTGTATGCTACATCACAGGTTTTTTCAGGGGCAGATAATTTTTTATTCAATAATGATCTTAATGGTATTCAGTTTCTTGATATGCCTTGGCTATTGCAGCCGGATCATCCTGCTGTCATGGCTTATCGTCATATCAGCCCGGCTAGAAGTGTGGATATGGAACGCCTTTATGCACTGGGTATTGATGCTTTCCGATTGCTGGCAAATTTGATGTTGCCACAACCCATTAGCGCAATTTCTATTGATGGTGTTACCGGGCAAATTCGTTATCAATTACCTAATCAATTTGTGCGTGAACTTGTTGCAGCGCAGTTTGAAAATGGTAAAGTTCAACTCATAAAGAATGCAAAAAATATTGCAGAAGATGAATGGTAGTGAGGCTGAAAAAATCGCCTTATCATATTTACAGCGGCAGCACTTGGTTTTGGTCGAACAAAACTATCGTTGTCGTTTTGGAGAGATTGATCTGATAATGCGCGATGGAGAAACACTGGTTTTCATTGAAGTGCGTATGCGTACAAATGAAAAATATGGTGGAGCGGCAGCGAGCATTACCTCTAAGAAGCAGATAAGAATATTAAGAACCGCACGATATTATCTAACTGAATTAAAAATGGAATCACCTTGCCGATTTGATGCATTTTTATTGTCCGGTATTAATGGGCAGGAGATCGAGTGGATCAGGGATGCGTTTGGCGAATAATTTGAGCAGTGGCAATTTATTGATAAGAAAAACAATATAAAGATATGAGTTAATTCTTTGTTTATCCTATTATGAGGATAGTTAGCCCGGTTATTCTAATCTGCAGGTCATGGAAAAATGGTTTGTGTTGGTGCCATGACGAAATAAATTTTGAGCTATCTAATTTATTAATCTCTACCGGGTTTAATTCTCAGCCCCTTGAGGCGTATGCTGGTTGAAAACCAGCAGCTACCGTAAATATCCTTTCAACGAACACGACATTTTAACAAACGTTCCACTCGCAATTAACATATTCGACATATTCCTTTTATATACTATCAACTTTCGATAGTCACTTCCGTTAAGTATTTAAAAACTTCAATTCATATCCTAAGTTGATTTAATTAACTTCATTATTTTTATACCAATACTGGGTACGTTATTCAATGAATAAATATCAATTAAAAAATATTAACTCGAGAGTAAAAAAGAAATATTCTAGAATCAGAAGCTTATTTAATATCTTATGTCAGAACATAAGAGAAAAAATTAATAAAGGTATGGATAATGACATATTGCCATTAGTCATTGCACCATTAATTTTTATTAGTTTTGCTGGCTTAGAATGGTGGAGTTGGTATCTTGATGTGTCAATTCCTTCACCTATTTTATTAATAATTGTTGCAACTGGACTAGGTGCACTATGCTATATCTACGAATTATTAGAGCGCAAAGAGTCAGCAGATAAAAAAGAAAGAATTGGAGTTACTACAGACCATAAGCATCCGGAATTACATTAGAAACTGGAGTTGTCCCAATTTGACGAACATTTTTTCATGGAGTCGAGAGAGTCTCGACCTGTGAAAGCGGATTGCAGTTTATCGCGATTTGATTTTTCTCATTCAGTTTTCTCTCAAAATTGTTTGTGATAAGTATCCCAGGCCGGAATGGCTGCGAGTTGGGTTGTACAATGACTCGATCCAGGTGAATATGGCCAGCCTTGCTTCAGTTTTATTTTTCCAGGAGCGCCTATCGATCAATTCACATTCCAGGCTGGCAAAAAAGCTTTCAGCCATCGTGTTGTCGTAAGCATCACCCACACTTCCCATGGAGCGATGCACACCCATTTCCCTGCATCGCTTGCCGAACTCAACACTGGTATACGTATTCTTACTATCTGAATGAGCAATGAGCCCCTTATCCGGATGTTTACTTGCGGTTGCGCGAAATAATGCCTGCATAACCAGGCTCTTTGTCATTTTCTCATTCATGGCATAGCCCACCAGTTCGCCATTAAATAGATCTTTTATTCCAGCAAAGTACAACCAGCCCTCATCTGTAGGAATATAAGTGATGTCACTGACCCACACTTTACCAGGTGCATTAACAGAAAATTCCCGGTCAGAATATTGGGCGCAACCGGTAAATTATGTTTAGAATCGGTCGTCACCTTGAATTTTAGCTTTTGCTTACAACGCAAACCCAATTTCCTGCGCAATGTTCGAACGCGGTATGGTGTGGCTTGTACTCCATGATCCGCCAAATCATGATGCAAGCGCTTTGCACTGTAGGTCTCTCGTGTACGTTGGTGTGCGGCCAGTATTTCTATTTCCAATCTTGCATTCTCACGTTCACGATCACATGGTGGGCGTGCTTTTCTTGCATGAAAGCCGCTCTCGGAAACATCAAGTATCCGACACATGAGCGCAATCGGATATCTTTGTCGCATCGATTCAATCAGACCCTCTTTCACCGCCAAATGTAACAATTAAGCTTCGCAAAATACGTCGCACATTTTTTATAAAATCACGCTCCATCTTGACTTCCGCTAACTCCCGTTTGACTCTGGATAGCCCTGTTCAAGTTCGATCAGCAGCTTCTGATGCTTGCCTACTTGTAGTGAGTTCTCCTCGTTTGCCAGCATAAACCCAGTTTTTTAGTGCCCCCTGGGGTAACGACAGCCGTTTTGCTGCTTCAACCAGAGTCAATCCGATTTCTTTAAAAAACTTAACTGATTGCTCCCGAAATTCCTGACTATATTGGGTACGCGATAATTCCATCTTCATCTTCCATTTCATGTCTTCATTTTATGAAACTTTGGACTCCTTGAAAATCAGAATACATCATTATTTCATTTTATTACTTGACGTGCGGTTTCCAGGTAGCGAAGACCCTGATTCTTTACTACTTCAGCGTCCGCAGTTTCTGAAGCCACATGTATTTTTTCTAGTGTTTCTGCCAGCTCTACGAATTCTTCGTTAATTTTTTTCAGTGCTGTTTCTAAAGTGTAGGTCAGTTGATGTACAGTATGTAATTCCTCAGGAGTCAAACTTTCTTTGGTCAGAATTTCTTCTAATTTGGCATTGTGTTCAGAAAAGTTAATTACTGCCTCTCTCAGCGTGTTCGCTGACTTGCCCTTAAAATGATCTGGTCGTTCATTCGCTGACGTAAATGTCGTAAGGCCTAAAATAAGTATGCTTGCTGCTAAAAATGCCGATTTTTTCATATTTAACTCTCTTAAATAATCTTTTTAGTGATTCAATTAAATCAATTTATTCATGGTTGAAGAAGAAAATTGCGATAGATACAGCAAGTGCCATGAAAATCCTGTACTTGCGCGCTATCAAAAGACAGCAGTGTCAACCAAATGCATACTAGTATATAATAATGATTATCATTTGCAACATATTAAATAATATCAGGTAATCACCCGGCTACGCCGGGACTGACAGAGGTTTGAGCGAATGAAGCGGTCGCCCCGATTTTTAAGCTTTGCCAAAAGCTAGGAGAATCAGATGAGAGATTACCAGAGACTGACGCATACGACGTGGGATTGTAAGTATCACGTGAGTATTTATTCCGAAAAAACGAAAGAAGATGATATTTGGAGCAATCCGTAAGTATTTAGGAGAAGTGTTGCATGATTTAGCGGAGTAAAAGGGTAATCTTCCCCAATATTAAAGGTGCAATACAGTAGGATTTTCTATTTTAAACGAAGAGGAATTTTACTGATGAAGAAGCAGCGATTTACGGAAAGTCGGATCATACCGATATTGAAGCAAGCTGAGGGTGGTGTTCCTGTGGCTGATTTATGTCGAGACATGGGATGAGCAGTGCGGTTTTTTATAAATGGCGCAGCAAGTGTGGCGGAATGGATGCAGCCGATGCTATCGGAAATGAAGGCAATAACTGAAGAAAACAAACAGCTGAAACGAATGTATGCGGAAAGCCAGCTGCAGAATGAATTGCTGAAGGAGGCGCTTGGAAAAAAGTGGTAAATCACCTGACCGCGCAAGGTGATAGCGCAGTGGGTGGTACAGAACAAGTCTGTTCGTATCGTTTTGGCTTGTGCAACGTTTGGCATCTCTGAAACCTGCTATCGCTATCGACGGGTACTCAACGCTGAGAACGAGGAAATCGCCGATTGGTTGCTACGGCTGACGACCTGTCACAAACGTTGGGGCTTTGGCATATGCTTCCCTTATTTGCGCAATGTGAAAGGTTTTGAATGGAATCACAAACGTGTGTATCGTATTTATCGAGAGCTGGAACTGAATTTACGGATCAAGCCGCGCAAGCGGTTAAAACGGGAGAAGCCGGAACTGCTGGCTGTGCCAGAACAATCCAATGATACATGGTCGATGGACTTTATAGCTGATCAGCCCACCAATGGCAGGTCGTACCAGACCTTCAATGTTCTGGACAGGAAAACCACAGCAAAATACCTACGTTAAACGCTATGATATGTGGTGTGATACTAAGCATAATATCGAAATTGCTAGCAAAATTGGGAAATTGCAGTATTGGGCAAACTCTGTTTGGGTTACGCCCGATAAAAGAACAAAAAAGAATGCGGTTAATTTAACAGTAGCATTAAACACTTTTGCTTCGGAAAAAGCTGACGCGTGGCTTGTTGCATTGGCTGCTCATTCGCAATAATCCCTGGGAAATAAGTCAATTATTTGTACAAATGAAATAGACGATTTAAAATCAATTAAAAGAATCATGCTTCCAGATGCCGCCCAATCCCAAAATGTTCAATCAATCAATCAATTAATTTATTTGCTGTGCTGAGACAGTATTCCTGGAAAAACTTCCAGTTTGAAATATGAAAAATCAACTAAAAACAAAATAATTTCCCAAATGAGATGGATGACGTACTCCTTCGAATGCTATCAACCCCGTCTCAAAAATCAAAATCAAAGAAAAAACCCAAAAAATCAGACAAGTAATTGTTTGTAATCAATCTTTATATACTTGGATTTCTTAAGTATATAATTGCCTTGAAAATGGGGAGAATTACCCCCGAATCAATATGAAATGGAAACGGAAAAATTGAAAAAAATCGCTTAACTGGATCGTTCTATTTTACTTGACTACTACGGTATCGCATGCGATAGGTTACATCAAGGGGAAGAACGCGCTATCGATAGGGTGCCAAATTATGGGAAAGCAAGAAACTTTACGGGCGAAAATTTCTGAGCACGAGGTTATTTTGTATCAATAGTCGGATTGGATGAAGAGATGGTAAGGGAATACATCCGTAGCCAAGAAAAAGAAGACGAACATTATGATCAGCTCAAATTTGGGATCCGATGCTGTCTTTAGGCAGAGCCAGCTTTCGCTCCTCTGATGAGTTAATAAATATAAGCCTCCGGCTTTGCCGGAGATAATTTAACTTAACTTGACGAGAAATAGATATAACACGATAGAATCACTACTTTGAATAAAGTTGAATATGGCTGGATAGTTATTTATTTTGAAAAATCGAATGACTATCAGACCAAAACGCGACTACCACAAGGAAGTGAATATATTTTTCAACTGATGTTAGCTACGTTCCTGATTACAACTGCAATATTAGCCATTCTGACAATTTTGCCACTCAGCCGCCATGAGGCATGGTGGATACGGGGGCTCGACTTTCCACGATTGCAGCTTTTTCTAGCGCTGCTGTCCACACTCGTCCTGGAATTGTTGCTGCTCGATTTGTCATCGTGGCAAGCATGGGGACTCGTTGTGGTTGCATTGGCGTGCCTTGTCTATCAAGCATGGTGGATTGTCCCTTATACGCGGATATTTCCCTTAGAAGTAAATGCCGCAAACAATTCCGATAGTCAAGGTCGAATTAAAATTATTACCGCCAATGTTTTGATGACAAATCGGAATGCACAAGGATTGATTACACTGATTCGCGAATGTCAACCGGATATTCTGGTAACTCTGGAATCCGATATCTGGTGGCAAACGCAGTTGGATATCCTGGAAACCGATTATCCCTATACAATCAAGTGCCCGCTGGATAATCTTTATGGCATGCATGTTTATTCCAGATTTCCAATGATGAACACTCAAATCGAATATCTGGTGGAGCCGGACAAGCCGTCAATGCATGCGCTTGTACTTCTGCCATCGGGACACAGAATTCGCATACATTTCCTGCATCCGGCACCTCCCAGCCCAACGGAAAATAGTGAATCTTCCGAGCGTGACGCAGAGCTTGTGATCATTGCTAAAAGTGTCGCCGATACCAACGTGCCGGTTATCGTGACCGGGGATTTGAATGACGTGGCCTGGTCTGCAACCACGCGATTATTCAGAAAAATAAGTGGATTGCTTGATCCAAGAGTAGGGCGCGGTATGTTTAATACTTTTCATGCCAACTACTGGTTTTTACGTTGGCCGCTAGATCATCTGTTTCACAGCAAGCACTTCTCACTTCAGAATTTGAAAAGACTCAGAAGCTTTGGTTCGGACCATTATGCACTCTTCACCGAGCTAGTACTAACCGCTGACCGTAATAATGAAGATAACGGTCTGGACGCAGATGCCGATGATTTAGCTTGGGCTAAGCGCAAAACAGAAAACCAGAATGTTAATAAGAGTGATGTCCCCCAACCTGAAAAACATTCAGTGATCTAACGCATTGTTTGATGTGTCAAAATTTTTTCTGATACGAGGTTATTCACAGGCTACGGAGGTGCGAGAACATACATTCAAACAAATTGCCCACAAGAAAATCGCCTAACATGTTTGTTTGAGTGGGATACACGGCCAGTAAGCTTTGCTTGTTGTTTTCGTGCTTCTCAACGCCAACGTTATGCTTGAGAAAAAAGGATATAAAGTGGTATCCATCCGCGATAAAAAAGCGTGTGACGAAATAGCAGTCGGTTCTGTCGATTGCGCGCAAAGCGTGATTTCCGCCGAATATCCCTTTATGCCATTCAGCAATGCCGGAAGGGCGTATTCGGAGTATCAAAAACAAAGATATTTTTGCAGGATGGTTTCATCGATCGATACTCGGAATACAGATTGGTATTTCCAGCGGCACTTCGATTGCTTTTGTACATTATGCCTGATGAATTTCCCTTCCACGCAAATTGGAAAACTTCCGAGTGTAATAAGCGTATTGCCAGCTACTTCCTACAGTCGATCACGTCGTTCCACGTTTAGAGGGGTGGCATAGATGAAGAATCAAGCTGGGAGTATGCACATCTCAGTTAAGAAATAGCGCTAAGTCAAACTGGTTTCTTGAAAAAACTTAGTTGGGTGCTTCATTCACCAGGGTGCATAGACGACTGGGATGGCTGGATTTACTGGTATGTAAAATACATCGGACAACAGGCAGAGTTCTTAATAGATAAGTATCTTAAATCCTGGTATCGTGCTATTAAAAGTTCGATTGAATAGGATGCGATGCTCAACCGGACTCAATCTGCTAGGCGGAGCGAGATCAAAATATAATCTAGAATCAAATTCAAGATTCCGCTCCTGTTGCCTCAGCAAGAAGTACAATGTTCGTAAATAATAATGCATAACAACAAGCTCAACCCCTGACTTTCAAGGGCTATTTTTTGATGTACCGCACAAGCGCAGTGCCAGCGGATTCGTGAGCATTTAACCATTCCAGGAGCATTTATGCAAGATACCGACAAGAATTCCACCAGCTCCGAATTATCTGGAGCTGGAAACCCGCTGATTATGTTGAGCAACGCGCGAAGCAGTACTAAGTGTGGTACCACAAAAAAGCCGTCTCAGCGAAAGCCATCTTCTTCGTATGCGCACAGCAATTGTTCTGGGCGGCATCATTGTTTCTGTAATTGTGAATAGCGCTCTTCCTGCAAAAGAAATGTTGGCTTCAATTATCAGTCTTATCGTAGTTGCATGTGCTGCTCTGGAAGCGTGTATCACTACCGGGAGCAGTGGAAGAATTACCGCTCTACGGAGCAATTCCTAGGCCGCGAACAAGTGTTCTTCCTTACTGGAGAAGGTGGCTACAAAGAGTTCAAGTCAGCCCAAGCAGTATTCATTTATTTCGTCGAGCGCTGCGAAAAGGTGCGATCGAAACAGAAAATGCATCAACCTTGAATGTAATGACTTTTGCATAACAAGAAGCAACGACAACCAAGACAGCTAAGGAGGATGCCAATGGCAAATTCATCATTTTACCAGACTTGCGTGAAACGCAACTCATGCCGATGAGTTCTGGACCAAATTGCATAATAGTAATAATCATGGACAAGTATCCCGGAACATTTGAATTAGGTATATACTCAAAGCGTGCTGGCGGCTTTAATAATGGTTGAATAGCAGTTTAAAGTTCAGTTCAGTCACTGAGATTTTTCAGAAATTTAGTGCTATTAACATATTGTTATAAAAAGGAGAGATCATTATGAAATTGATATCAACAGCAATCGTAGCCGGAACATTCGCATTTTTTATCGGCACCCAGGCTTGGGCATCGGATGCGGGTCATACCTCTGAGGCGATGGAGCATGCAGGAAAAGCTCAGGCTCACGGTGAAATGGGGCATGCCAAGGAATCACTTTCGCATGCAAAAGAAAGTTTGGCGCATGCAAAAGAAGCTGGCAAGGAGCATGCTGAAGCCCATAAACACATGGATGAAGCGATCAAGCATTTGGAAGAGGCAATTAAGCATGCTGAAATGGGCCATGGCCAGGAGTCTGCTAAACATGCCGAAGAAGCGATGAAACATATGCGCCAATCCGGTCATTGATGAGTTAAGGTTATTTCCCCTCGAGTTCACGAGGGGAAAATTTATGGATTAGCTTTTTGCACCCATTTCCAAAGCCAGCTTTCTCGATAATTGCGTGGCCTCTTCGGAAACTTCATTATCCAGCCACCCATGCAGATGGCTGCATGTAATATCCGCCAATGCTTGAATCCAGTCGTTGCGCTCATTCAGACAAGGAATATAATGAAATTCCTTACCGCCAGCTTGAACAAATATACTTTTCGCTTCAATTGCGATTTCTTCCAGTGTTTCCAGACAATCGGATACAAAACCGGGGCATATCACATCGACCCGTTGTGTTCGTGACTTGCCCAATTCCTCCAGAGTAACAGCGGTGTAGGGTGTTAGCCATTTGGCTTTGCCGAATCGCGATTGAAAGCAAACGGTGTATTGGTTTGCGTCCAAAGTCAATGCTTCAGCAAGTAGCCGTCCGGTTTTTTGACATGCGCAATGATAAGGATCACCTTTATCTAAGCTTGAGCGCGGTGTGCCGTGAAAGCTGATAATTAATTTGTCTGGGCGTCCGTGTGCACTCCAGTAATCGCGCACATTGTGGGCGAGTGCCGCGATGTAAGCCGGATGATCGTGGTATTGTTTGACAGTACGTATAGCAGGTTGATTACGCATCCGGCTTAATATCATGAAGACATTATCCATTGCCGCTGCGGTGCTGCTGGCAGCATATTGGGGAAAGAGCGGAATGACCAGAATGCGCTCGCAACCTTGTGCCTGCATGTTTTGTAGAACGGTGGTCACAGAGGGTTTGCCAATGTTCATCGCGTATTCGACCATGGGTGGATTTTTTAGCCGGGCCTGTAACATTTCCCGTAACAGTTTTGTTTGCCGTTCAGTATGTACTTTAAGCGGTGAGCCTTCCGGCATCCAGATTTTTGTGTATTTTTCTGCTGATGCCTTAGGTCTGAAAGGCAGAATAAAACCATGCAGAATTGGCCACCAAATTAGCCGGGGCACTTCAATGACACGAGGATTGCTGAGAAACTCCTTGAGATACGGGCGTAGTGCCTGAGCCGTTGGTGCGTCAGGTGTTCCTAAATTTATTAATAGTACGCCGGTTCGATTGCGCGAACCATGCTGATAGTGAGATTTTGAGGTCATGGATTCTAAAAATTACCTTCATCTGAGAAAATTAATTAACAGTATTTGGGTAGTACTGAATTACCGGTTGAATGAAAGAATGCAATGGTATTGCGGGTACTTCATTGATGGCGAGTAATAAATCCGGTGGATACAAGCTCAATGCTGTGACAGACTGTTGGAAAGCAGTTTTGCAGTAATGTCGACAATTGGGATAATGCGCTCATACGCCATGCGTCTAGGGCCGATCACACCGACCGTGCCTACAATTTTTCCTTCCATCTCATAAGGTGCGGTCACCACGCTAAATTCTTCCAGCGATGTGCTATCGGATTCGCCACCAATAAAGATTTTTACACCGTGTGCCTGCCGGCTTAATTCGAGCAATTGCAACAGCTTGGTTTTGCGTTCAAATAGCTCAAATAAATTTTTCAAGCTATTCAAGTTATCAGAGAAATCATCAACTTGTAAGAGATTATGCTCTCCGGTTAGCACCACGGCTTCGCTGCTTTCATTGACTGCATCGCCACCCATTTCAATCGCGGCACTCATGAGGCTGATCATCTTACTACGCAATTGCTTTAATTCGCTGCCCAAGCGACTGCGAATCTGATCCAATGTACAGCCTGCGTAGTTCTGGTTAATGAAATTACCGGCTTCGATCAGATCGGATTGGCTATAAGGAGTATTCGTAAAGAGAATGCGGTTTTGCACATCGCCCTCAGGTGTTACGATAATCAGCAGAATGCGCTTCTCGGATAATGCCATAAATTCCACATAACGGAATATTGCGCCTTTCCGCTTTGGCGTAATCACGACACCGGCAAAACGGGTCAATTCTGATAACAACTGTGAAGCCGCGCTGATCAGGCGTGAAGGATTGTCAGGATGAAGCTGATTTTCCAGATGATTCAATTCAATTTTATCCAATGTTTTTACTACCAGCAGCGTGTCCACAAAAAGACGATATCCCTTCGGAGTTGGAATCCTTCCCGCTGAAGTATGCGGACTGACCACGAGCCCCATTTCCTCCAGATCCGCCATCACATTACGAATAGTCGCCGGACTGAGATCAAGTCCGGAAAATTTTGATAGTGAACGCGAGCCTACTGGTTGGCCTTCGTGGATATACCGTTCTACCAGTGTTTTCAATAATATCTGTGCACGTTCATTTAGCATGGCGTAATTCTACACGAATCAGCAGAATCCATAGTTTGGTTGTAAGAGTAATTTGTCGAATCTCATCTATGCTAAACTTCCTCGATGGTGGATTTCCCTGATGAATTTGGCGTTGCAATCGTAGTATAGGTACTTTTGAGAGGATTTGTATTGTCGATTAGCTATGTTCAATTTGGTTATTTTCAACTTTGCTTAAATTGTTTTGGAGATTAACCTGTTTAATTTTAGAAATAACTTTAGTATTTAAATTTAATTTTTTCGCAATACAATTAAAGTAGGCTATTTTCCTGAGTCATGAATTCCTCATTTTCCACCATCGCGCTGATCGGCAAACATAAAAATCCTGAAATTGCGATACCACTGTTGAATTTGGCGGAATATTTAACGGCGAAGAATTACACCGTTCTGCTGGATCATCTCACGGCATCACAGATTGGTAGTGATAAATATCCGGTACTGACTCTGGAGGATATCGGCGCACAGGCCGATCTGGCGGTAGTAATGGGGGGTGATGGCACCATGTTAAATATCGCACGAATGCTGGTTTCCTATGATGTGCCCTTAATCGGTATTAATCAAGGAAGGCTTGGTTTTCTTACTGATTTATCGGTAGACACAATGTTTGCATCCCTTGATGAAATACTTGCGGAGAATTACATTACCGAGAGACGCATGCTGCTATATGCCGAAATTATTCGTGATGGTGTCAGCGTTTTTGGCAGTTTAGCATTCAACGATGTGGTTCTCTATCGCGGCATGAGCAGCGGCATGATTGAATTTGAAGTAAGAGTCAATAGCGAGTATGTCAATACACTGCGTGCCGATGGATTGATTGTGACGACACCGACCGGATCGACTGCTTATGCGCTGTCCTCCGGCGGTCCGATTTTGCATCCCGGACTGGATTTGATAGCGCTGGTGCCAGTTTGCCCGCATACCCTCAGCAATCGCCCCATCGTGATCGGACCGGAAGCTATTGTTGAAATTCAGATACAAAGTTGTGCGAATGTCCGCATAAATTGTGATAGTCATTCCTGCTTTGATCTGGATCTGACGGACAGCATTATCGTACGACGCTTTCCCAAAACAGTGCGATTGTTACACTCGGTCAATCATAGTTATTACCGCATGCTCAGAGAGAAATTGGGTTGGAGTGAGTTTCCCTGATGGACTTCGCACGGAATGCACTTTCATGCTAAGGCACCTGAGTATAAAAGATTTTGTCATTGTTGAGCGTATTGAGCTTGATTTTATGTCCGGCTTTACAGTTCTGACTGGAGAAACGGGCGCAGGAAAATCGATTCTAATTGACGCGCTGGCATTAACCTTGGGTGAGCGCGGCGATGCCAGCCAGATAAGATTGGGTTGTGAACGTGCTGAAATTAATGTAACTTTTGATATCAATCACTTGCCAGAGCTATTGCACTGGTTGAATGACAATGACTTGCAGGGTGATGCCAATAGCTGTCTGATGCGTCGTATTATAGAAACCAGCGGTCGTTCGCGTAGTTATATTAATGGCCATGCGGCTACACTCCAGCAATTACGTACTGCGGGGGAGTATCTGGTAGCCATTCACAGTCAGCATGCGCATCAATCCCTATTGCAGAAAGACGTACAACGCGAGCTGCTCGATGCTTTTGCAGGTAGGGATGATTTGACACGAGCGGTTAAGCTGACTTATCAGCACTGGCAAGATTGTCATCAGCGAAAGGTAGCTATGCAGCATCGGGCAGCGGAATCAAAGGACAAGCGTGAGCAGCTCGAGTGGCAATTGCAGGAATTGGAAACGTTAAATGTTACGCCAGAGGAATGGCAAGCCTTGCAAGCCGATCATCTCCGGTTGTCCCATGTGGCTGCTTTGCTTGCTGCAGCGGATACGAGCATGGATACCTTATCTGAGAGTGAATATGCTGCACTGATGCAAATCAATGCTGCAAAAAATCAATTGCAGGATTTATTGGAGTTTGATCAGCAGCTCAGATCCATTACCGATTTGCTTGATTCCGCACAAATCCAGCTGCAGGAGGGGATTTACGAATTGAAGCATTATCGCCAGAATCTGGACCTGGATCCCCAATTGCTGCAGGGGATCGAACAACGAATGTCCGAGATTCATGCGACGGCGAGAAAGTTTCGCGTAACACCGGAAGAATTACCGCATTTGCTCGATACGACTATCGGATTGTTGGAATCCTTGGACTCAGAATCGGATATCAATCATTTGCAAGTACTCGAAACTGCTGCGTTTACTAGCTATCGTAGTCAAGCCGAGATGCTAAGTCAGGTACGAAAAAAAGCCGGTAAAGAGTTGTCATTGCAGGTGACCGCGGCAATGCAGACGATTGCGATGGCTGGAGGTGAATTTTCAGTGTCATTAATGCCATTGGAAACAGGCAATGCCAATGGTCTGGAGCAGATTGAATTTCGGGTGGCTGCGCATCTGGGTCTGCCGTTGAGGCCCTTGACGAAGGTGGCTTCAGGAGGCGAGTTGTCACGCATCAGTTTGGCAATTCAGGTAATTACCAGTAAAGTGAACGTTGTACCTACACTCATTTTTGACGAGGTTGATGTCGGAATCGGGGGACAAGTCGCGGAGATTGTCGGTCTTTTATTAAAGAAGCTTGGAAAAGACCGGCAAGTTTTGTGCATTACTCATTTGCCGCAGGTAGCTGCGACTGGTGATCAACACTTGCACGTGATGAAATGTCTCAATCAACAAGAGAAAAATATGCAGGTTGTCAGCAAAATGGCGTTTCTAAGTCCGCAGGAGCGTATTGAAGAAATTGCTCGTATGCTCGGTGGCGTCAATATCACGGAAACCACGCGGCAGCATGCGGCAGAAATGCTGCAAGGCGGTGCTGGTGATTAGTTTACTAACCCTGCCAACCAACACATGTCAACGGCATGAGCAGGTTATATCCTGTTCAAAGAAGATTCAAATTTTTGAAAAGAAAGACTCAGTGACGATTCAATGCCGTTTCCAGCATCATTAAGGCAACGCTTTGCTGTATAGCAATTTGCTTGGGATCTTTTTCCTTAAGTGCTCCGTTTTGTATCTGTTCCCGGGTTATGTCGTAGTAAATTTTCTTTCCATTGCGTGAAAGTAGTGTCTTGTGGCGAATTCCACTGTCATTCAGTAACTTTAGTGCATGATTGCGACTGACACCTCCGAGTTCGTCTGATATTTCCTTTAAGCTAAGCATATATATTATTTTCCATTGTTGAAAAGTTAATTGGGTTATCCAGGAATAATGAAATCCTAAATAATTCAATGTGGTCATTTAAGATATAGTAAAAAATGGATAATCATTGCTTCAAAAATTTCATTACTTAATTTAAGCAGTAAATTAATAGTTTCTTAATGCGGAACTTCCTGTTTTATTGTCATCATGACGATGAACATGGTGCCTGCTTATCGGATAAAGTGACGGGTGCCGATTGACTCAACGATCATCCGTCGATAATGTTCGGATTTGCGGATTTGTAACAGTTCGAGGTTACTGTGGTTATCTGTCAAAATGGTTCCATGCGTTGTATCAATATCCAACAATCGCTGTTTTAGCCAGGTACGATCGGAAAAAGGTATTAAATCATCGTTCAAATTAATGGCATGATTTGTGGCGAGAAAAATAAAATCATTGAAATCGCTTCCAGGGTCGGAAATGAATATTTGTTGATGCGAGAAGACTTGTGCTAATGTTCTTGAAACAGAAGCCAGTGCCGGATTTTTACCCTGATCCAGAAACGAGACAAAATTCAATGCAAGTATCCCATGCTCTGAAAGCAAGTTGTGCAATTGGGTTAATGCTTCAACTGTCAATAGGTGCGTGGGTTCGGTGCCACCTGTGAAAACATCCAGAATGATTAAGTCATAAGGACCTTTGAGCTGGCGAATTTCATAACGTGCATCGCCGATGATTCTGTCCCCTGTGGGAATAAAGTCGAAGTATTTACTGGCCGCTTCGGCCACAGCCAGATCAATTTCCAACGTATCCGTTACAATTGCTGCCTTATTCAAAGTCGCAACCATATGCCCGGCACCTTGACCAATTAATAAGGCTTTCTCAATATTGGATGAAAGATGAGGGATCTGTGCCACAATCTTCTGATAGGTCAGGAGATTTTCTCCATGGCTGATACTGGCGGCACCAATGGTGGAAGCATCCGCAGTAAGCAAGCGGATATTCTCTTTGGGTTTGTCAATGACACGCACCCAACCATATAAGCTTTCCCGTTCAAATCGGGTTTGGAAAGTATTGCTGAATTCAGCTTCTCCGGAACTGGCAATAGCGGGATATAAGCCTAATCCTATAGCCATCAACAGGGCAGTCGGTACCATAGTCGTAATGGATTTGTTTAAATATTTTCGCTCTATCCACGCTACAGCCATTGCAAGTATCAGTAGTGATACTCCCAAACCCATAAAAATTTCGCGGGAACCGACCAAGGGAAATAAGTAAAAGCCGAGAAATAACGTACCAATCACACTGCCGACTGTACTTACCGCATAAATCGATCCCGTACTGGCACCTACGTTAGCCAAGGCGGAAGTGGATAATTTAACCGCAAATGGTCCGACCATGCCCAGCATAATTAAGCTAGGGGAGAATAAGATCAGTGTGCTGACAAAGCTACCCAAGCGTAAACCCAGTGGATCCGTGGCCAGTAGAACCGGGCCGGTCAGCCAGGGAATAATGAGTGTTAATAATCCGGAAGCTGCGATGATGAGGGATAGTCCGGATCGAGCTCGATCAGCCCAGATTCCTCCCAGATAATAACCGATTGCCAGTGCGATCAGCGTAACGGCAATGAGTGAAGTCCAGACGTAAAGACTGGCGCCGTAGAAAGGCGCAATCAGTCGTGTGCCCAGAAGCTCTATAACCATGACGGCCGCCCCGGTGAGGAATACAGTGCAATAAAGCCAAGCTTTGCCAAAAATAATTGAAGAGGGGGAAGGATTCATAGTTATTTTTTAGTTTCTTATCTTGTTTTTCTTAAAGTCGTTGACAATGATACGGCCACCGGAAATGACCAAATCGGGATATTCCAGTAATTTAAACCGTTCAAACGGATTGCCGCGAACGGCGATGATATCCGCCGGAGCTTGCTTCATTAATGTACCCAGCAAAGGGTTATTCAAATGTTTTCCCGCTTCGGAAGTGGCCGACCTGAATACTCGTAGCACATCATTAAAGTCAATGCCGTCAGGACTGGTTAAATTCAACATCAACACCAATTCTTCGGCATTGATACCCCATGGCACATTGTCGTGACCAATTTCAGATCCATAGATAAATTTTGACTTCGTTGATGTGTTATGGGACATAATATGTGCAAGCTTATGCGTATTGGCATGAATGCCGGTACAGGCGGAGAGGGTATCTACCGTGGTTACAAAGGTTACATCTTGCTCTACCGCGCGGTGTAACAGGTCGTCGCGAATTTCTGCACAAGGTATATGCGCCCACTCATCCACGCCACCATCCAGCGCTAGTTCAACACCGGTATTTTCGCCGACATGCGCAGCTACTTTCCGGTTCAATGCGTGTTGCCTTAGTTACTATCGCCTTGATAATATCCAAAGAAAGCAATGGCCATGGGGTTTGTGGAATTTCGCCATGCCCGTGATTCGACATCCAAGGTGCGCCTGCTTCACCACCGGGCTCCAATGAAATTTTGATTACCGTCGAGCCGCCTGCGACTAGATCCGTTACAATTTTTTCCGCTTCTTCAATGGTGGCAACAGCTACGCCAATGGTGCCGTATTTGTCATGAGCAGGAGTTCCGTGATGACCGAAAATATTTAATGGATAGCCATCGACCGCCTGAATGATTGGGCCAGCACTCAAAATCCGTAAGCTGCCATTTCCTCCCATTGGTTTTAGCAACGGCCCGCCGGTATCCCGTACAGTGGTTATGCCATGCTGCAACACCTTATCACCGGGAATATTTTGAAATGTAATATGTGCATGGGTTTCAATAAAACCCGGCAGAATGGTCGCATCACCCAATTTTATTTTTCTACTGCATAATCCCTTTAAGTGGCTTGCATCGCCGACTTGAACAATTTGATTACCTTTGACCAGGACGGCTGCATTCTCATGTAATTCGAAGCCATCGAAAACGCGCTGGGCACTAAGCACATAGCAATGATTACCTGCAGATGCTGTCGTCGAATCACCCTGTGCAAAACCATTCAGGCTGAACGTGAATGCCAGAGCCAGAATGGTCAGTTGAGTTGTGATTTTGAATTGATCAGTTTTTATTTCCATATAATTCCTAAGTAATCATTCTTATAAATTTAAATTCTTCACGGGAGCTATAGTGATCTTGCAGTGCATTTGAGAAGAACGAGGTTGTAATTAATCTTTGTAGAGAGCCGGTAATTTCTATCGACTTGGATTGATTATCTGGAATTGTAAGTAAAAAGATTGATACTGGTAATGCGACAAATTGTCGCACTCACATAAATACTGAGTGGGAATGATATTGATTAATTTCTTCTAACTAATTGTTCAATAATGATTCGTGTGTGTTTGTGAGGACTCCTGTGTCAATGCAATAATTGCCTGCGGCAATTTGTCACATTGTTTTTCCATCGTGTGATCCCTATCATCCGTCCCTGAAGAAATTGCCATCTATCGCCTGGTGATTTTTTTAAATGATGTCTCGTTGAAAAACCTCTTGTGGTGCGAACGCTTGTATCTATGAAAGTTTTTCTTCTTGCCGTAAGGAATGAGAAGACAAGCGATCAATAGATAATTAAGCGCAATTAATACCCCGCAGCTTGCTGCGGGGTTTTTTTTGAAAGGCGGTAAAGGTGCGACAATTTGTCACATTGCTTTTACCCGGTAGAGAAAATATTATCGCACCCTGAAATAAGTTCTTTTCTTCAAATAGTAAGGATTTTCAGGGATGTAAGAAAAGAATAATTTTTCAGTTGCCCTTTGAGATCCACCTCAAAAGGCAACCTTAGTAAGAGAAATATAAATCATTCTATTAATAAGTTAAAAAAAGGGGTCTTTGTAACATGTTAACAAAGCAATTTAAGTGTTTTACCCATACTGCCTTAGCGACAACTTTGCTGTTGGGTCTCTCACAAAACGTATTATCGCATACTCGCCTGGAAATTCCTGTAGGAACCGAGGGAGTCCGAATCACTAATAACGTAGTTATTGGACACGGATGTGGAGATGGAACCTTCACAACTAAAAGTTCAGTGGTTTTTCCTGACGGCGTTGATTCAATTGTTAAAGTTAATGGCACGGTTGCAACCGATACTATTGATGCGCATGTTGTAAATTGGGGTAATCTGTTTCAGAAAGTATTGGATCCCAGTGTTTTCAAAGCAGAAGATGAAAAGACCGATGATAGCGGGAATGTAGTAGGGTTTTATGTCAAAGATGGCAAAATGCCGGATCATTACGCAAGCTATCTCAAATTCAGAGCAGGCGCGGTTTTGTTTGAACCGACATCATGTGCTTCGAGCGTGAAAATTGTTTTGGCCATTGCGGATATTTGCAAGCCAACAACGATAGCAGGCTTTGCTGAGGGCAAACTTAACCTCTGGACACCGGCGGTAGGATCGGACTATGACGGCCCTGGTCTGCATGGTTTTGATTCCCCAGCTACTTATACAGTGACTCGTGACTTGGCTAACAATCCTCTGCCTGAGAATTGCTCAGCGACAGGCGACACGGTTGACTTAATTCCATCCGCGGCGCAGATCAATCGTGATTTGCCGATTAAAAACAAGAAGGGTGTGCAGATTTGGCCGAAACCATAAGAAAATTAGCCATGTATTAGCTTTTTGTTGAAAGAGGAGATGGGCGGTGTGGGAGCTCTTGTTCATCTCCTAATTTTTGAGGGGGCCATAATGTTGAAATTACCAAACCATAAGAACGGGATTGCCATGCCGTTCGTTATTTTTTTTATGGCAGCTATTGGATTTTCCAAATATGCGCTTGCGGATGAAGCGGCAGTGAATTCAGTTTCCAGCCTGAATGCAATTCAAATTTATTGCATGGCGGAACAAGGAGATGTATCAGAGTCGGACGCTGATTTTACCGAAGCGATTGTTAACCTTGCAGCATCGAATGACCCGGCGCAACGAGTAAATGCATTGTCGCAATTGGCGGTGAAGGGCTCGATTGAATCTGGAATTTTACAAAAAATCCTGCAAGCTGCGATTCAGGACACTAATCCGCAAGTCAGAGGACAGGCGGTTTATGCCTTTGCGCAACAAGGTTGCGGCGATCTATTCGTGGTACTTGAGCAAGCGCTGCAAGATACTGAGCTATCAGTGCGGTTGATGGCGTTGGATAGCTTGGGTGACGATGCAAGAAGCGTGGTATTGCTGCAGCAAGTGGTTGAAGACGAAGATGAAGCGCAAGCCATCAAAGATCTCGCAACCATGAAACTGGAAGCTTTGTCCGCAAGCAATCAGACTCAAGATAATGGTATTTAAATAAAGCACCTTAGGTACAGCGGTATTGTGAAAAGCTATATCTGATGATCGTTCAAATAAAGTGAATGGAAAAAATAATTTTTAAAGGAGTTTATTAATGCAATTCTCAAATGTTAAGGGAATGCTAGTTCCGGTTTTTGGATTATTGGCAATCTACGCCAGTACAGTTTCGGCGCATAACCAGACGGGTAGTTTTACCACCGGCTTGGCCGCAGCTGTGGATTTTTATCAAGCGACCTGTTTTGACGATGGTAACGGTACGCCATCCTATCTTGAAGCACAGGTTAAGGATATGACAGCAAGCACCTCTAAAGTCAGTATCCTGGCGTATAAAGGAACCAGCTGTACCACGAACAAGTGTGCGCAATTTAGTGTCGATACTACGGATAGTAATACCACATACAGCCCTTTGGTTAAGATTACGCAAGGATCCGGTGTGTACAGCATATTCGTTATGCATACCGCAGCAGGGACGGATAGTTATGATGTGGCATTTCATTGCAAAACATCAACCGGAGCGCATACGGGCACCAGTGTAGTATCAAGACAACAGCAGTAAGGCTTCTTCGGCTCAATCCAATTGTTGCAGATACTTGAGGCGAGAGCATTATCAAGCTTTGTGCCGCGAGAGCTCAGTTTCGTGGTTACAATCAAAACGAACGATAATGCTCAAGCCCTATCCGCATCTCAAATTTATACCTAACATCCTAAGAAACATAGCGAGAACCCATCAATCCTGAATCGAATTGACTTTTATCAGAATAAGACCATCCTGTTGTGTTTCAATAAAGCCGGATATTTTGTTAAGGTGATTGGAAAACTAATTATCGAGGTGAAGGATGAAAAGATCAGAAAAACAAAAGACTCTATTCAGAGCAATTTGAAAATGGAAGTGGTGTCATTGGTTGTGCCGGAGGCAATTTAACTTGAAACGTAAATGGCTTGCAAGTAATATTTATCAAACCTGATAATTTTACATTAATTCAAACAGCTATGTATTGTTTGCTCCATCTTGAGCTTCTAGCTTGGGACCATGCTGCAACATTATGAATCGCTGATTAATGCTATTGCACAGGGAAAATTCCTGAATTTGGTATGTTTCAGTACGGCCTATATCGTTGGTCGGTTGATACTGAAGCGTTCCGAATTGTGTCATCTTCCAGACTCGTGTTTGATAAAGCCACCAGATTTCTTGGCGATTCACCAAGATTAAGGGAGTGCATTTGTTTTATACTGTAAACAAAGTTAGGAATTCTTACATATAATCGCTTAATTTACCGCTTGTTAACACCTTGCTACACTAACAAATTAAGCCTGCTAGCCTAGGGTCTGTTGACGTTTTGAGATAAGTATTTAATAGATAGAAACAAACTCGTAATATTGGGGTTCCCATACCACCAACAAAACGAGTTTGCGATGCCCCGATTGATGCTCAGTGATGAGTTCTGGTCGAAGCTGGAGAAGATTCTGCTTCAAGAAGCGATATATAACAAGCGCAATCTGCGCATGACAGTAGAAGGTATGCTGTATCGAATGCGGGTTGGCTGCCCGTGGCGAGACTTGCCTGAGGCATTTGGAAGCTGGAATTCCATCTACAAAAGATTCAATGCGTGGTCATTAAGCAGCAAATGGTTAAGGATTTTCAAGGCGTTGTCTATTGATCCGGATTGTGAATGGGAATTTATTGATGGCAGCTATGTTAAAGCGCACCAGCGCATAGTGCAGGCGCAGCGGACAAGGAACCACAGGCGATCGGGAAAAGCCGCGCAGGCAATACCACAAAGATTCACCTGGCGGTTGATAGTTATGGTTTACCAGCCGATTTTGAAATCACCGGTGGAGAAGTCAATGACTGTTCTATAGCACCTGATTTGATTGCCAAACTGCCTGACGCGAAAGCGATTGTTGCGGACAAAGGCTATGACAGCGAATGTATACGAGGACAGATAACGAAGAAAGGGGCTCGAGCTGTGATACCGAGAAAGCGCAACTCGTTGAAGGGCAACGCAGATATGGACTGGGGTTTGTATGGATACCGACATTTGGTGGAAAATGCTTTTGCCCGGCTAAAGCAGTATCGGGCAGTAGCGACACGATACGACAAACTGAAGAGAAATTTTGAGAGTATGGTAGCCATGGCATGTGGATATCTGTGGCTACCTATGTGAAATGTCAACAGACCCTAGAGTCCTTTATATTTTTCCAGATCGGTTATTCAGTTATTTTTAATTTTGATAAAATCCTTGTTTTGTTAGAACTAACTTATAAGTATTACGTAATATTATTAAAAAATAAATAAGGATAATTATGCTTTCAGTATTAAAAATTGGTGTGATTTTTATTTGCATTTTCGGATTGAGTTTTTTTTCATCAATAACACTTGCTAGCTGTACCGGATGCTTATGCCCGGGCGATCCATGTAATCTTTGTCCATTACCTGCGATGCAGGATGATTCGCCGAAGCTAAATGAACCTGAGTTATGCGGTAAAATAAGAGAAAAAGTGCCACCGACCTCGGCACAACCTGGGTCTAACGAATATTTTCCCAATTTGGATATGTCAATTATGGTATGTGTCAACGAAGGCGGGGATGTTATAAGGAATAAACAGCGTAATTCGGAATTCCCTTCGAGATTTTATTGTAAGCCCCCGACATCTGATACCATGAGTAAATAAAAGAATTGTAAGTTGCAATATAAAAAAAAAGAAAGTAGTATCTAAGCCTTTTTTCTTTGAAGGAGCTAAGGAATTATGGCTAATAGTGCACAAGCGAGAAAGCGTGCAAGGCAAGCTGTCAAACGTAGAGAATACAATGTCAGTTTACGGTCTAAATTGCGTACTGCAATTAAATATGTAAGAAAAGCGATAGGGTCTGGGGATAAAGATCTGGCTCAAAATGTATTTAACAGTTCGATAGGTACTATTGATTCCATTACTGGAAAAGGTATTATTCACAAAAATAAGGCTGCGCGTTATAAAAGTCGATTATCTTCCGCGATTAAAATGATGAATTAGCGGGTAGCATAAAATTAATTTTTTTTTTATAAAAAAGCAAAAATAAACTTAACTTATAGTAAGTAAGGCAAACTAAAAAAGTATATTAATATGTTGATTATAAATATTAATAATGAATATCTGACAGTACAAGGCTGACTAAGTAGTCTAAGGGAGGGGCTATCTGTTGAAGTTGGATGGATGGTTGGGGGCTATGAAGCGAAGGAAGGTGGTCTTTTGAGAGGCCGGGAAGATAAGAAGGGAAAAAAATTATGGAAAACCAAAGGAGAGAAAGATGAAAGCCAAGCGATGGGCTGGGGTAATAGCGGGGCTGTTAGGAGCTATGCTGATAGGGACGGCGCATGCGAACATACCGAGCGTTCCGGACGAATTGTATGAAGCATTGAAGTTGGATCGTGAGAAGGCGACGCCGAAGGAAGTATACGAAGCGGTGGTGAAGCGCTACAAGGATCCTGAGCAAGGAGCGGGGCCTGGAACGATGGCGCAGTATTGGGAACCGATACCGTATGGAATATATTTGGATCCTGCGACATTTTACAAATCGCCGACTTCGAATAAAGAGATAGCGAGCCGGAAGGAATGTGTAGAATGTCACACGGATGAATCGCCGGTATGGGTTCAGGCATGGAAGCGTAGTAGCCATGCGAATTTAGACAAGATTCGTAATCTTAAGCCGGATGACCCTACCTTTTATAAGAAAGGCAAGCTTGAGGACGTAGAGAAGAATTTGCGCTCTTTGGGTAAATTGGCGGAAGGCGAGAACCTGAAGGAAGTGGGGTGTATTGACTGTCACGTGGATGTTAATGCGAAGAAGAAAGCGGATCACACCAAAGACATCATTATGCCGACAGCGGATGTATGCGGTAAATGTCACTTGCAGGAATTTGTGGAACGGGAATCGGAACGTGACACGATGATTTGGCCGCACGGCCAATGGCCCGATGGACGCCCTTCGCACGCGCTGGACTATAAAGCCAACGTAGAAACCACTGTTTGGGCAGCGATGCCGCAACGCGAAGTAGCTGAAGGCTGCTCGATGTGTCATACGAATCAGAACAAATGCGACTCATGCCATACGCGCCATGAATTTTCAGCTGCGGAGTCGCGTAAGCCGGAAGCGTGTGCCACTTGCCATAGTGGTGTGGATCACAACAACTGGGAAGCTTACTCCATGTCCAAGCACGGCAAGATGGTGTCGATGCTGGGAGACAAATGGAACTGGGAAGTACAGTTGAAAGACGCCTATGAACTGGGCGGTCAAAATGCACCGACCTGTGCGGGTTGTCACATGGAATACGAAGGTGAATATAGCCATAACATGGTAAGGAAGATTCGGTGGGCGAACTATCCATTTGTTCCAGGTATAGCGGAAAACATTAATAGCGAATGGTCGGAAGCTCGTTTAGACTCGTGGGTGGTTACCTGTACCCAATGTCACTCGGAGCGTTTTGCACGTTCATATTTGGAATTGATGGACAAAGGCACGCTGGAAGGGTTGGCTAAGTATCAGGAAGCTAATGAAATTGTGCATACACTGTACAAGGAAGGTTTGTTGACAGGCCAAAAAACTAATCGTCCTGCTCCACCGCCACCGGAGAAAGAAGGCTATGCATATTTTGCACAGTTGTTCTGGTCGAAAGGCAACAGCCCTGCGGCGATTGAGCTCAAGGTGCTGGAAATGCACGAAAATGACCTGGCGAAGATGCATGTAGGCTTGGCGCACGTAAATCCGGGTGGATGGACTTATACGGAAGGCTGGGGTCCGATTAACCGTGCGTATGTTGAAATTCAAGACGAAAATACTCGTATCCGCGAGATGATTGCACTGCAGGAACGGGTGAAGAATCTTGAATCGAAACGCACCAGTTTACTTGACTTGGACGGCACAGCTGAGAAGATCTCACTGGGTGGTTTAGGTGGCGGCATGCTGCTCGCCGGAACACTGGCCTTGGCGGGTTGGCGCAAACGTAAGCAAAGTGAAGCTTGATAGGCGCTGACACGACAGACCGCGCCGCTCCGGTGGTGCGGTCAGGAGACAGGCTGCTCCCGTCATTAGGAATTTTTCTGGTGACGGGAGGATTGCTTTTATTGGGCTGGTTTGTGTATCTTTGGTTTAAACCGATACCGGCTCCCTATCAATATCAATTGGTAGAAGAAAGCGACAGCAGCAAGTTTAGTAAAATAGATTTGACAGGTTGGCCGGATTTAAAGCTTGGTCAGTACAAAGTACAAGCTGACGGAGTAGGCAAGCCGATCGCTGAATTCATTGTTGCAAGGCAAAATGATGGAGCGCCGGTACTGATCTACTGGAAGAATAGCACCAATGAAGTGCTCTACAATTTTGACAGAAAGCCATCGGAGCTTACTGTTCTGGCCGAGGCGATCAGCAAGTACGCTCCGAAAGATGCGCTGATACTATCCTGGTGGGACACCTCCCGGCAAATCAAACTGCTTACAGGGCACGACACGTTTTTTACTCATCACCTGAACGAACCCCTCATGATACCGGCTCCTTGGCTGGAGCACAGCAAAGAGATCCAGGCGTATGAAAAACAATTCTGGCAAAGCAAAGCGGATTCGGTGGAATTGGAACGATTTAAACACTTCAGTCGGGCACTGGCGGCACCAGCGGAAGACGGTATTAAGCAACTGCGGCAACTGATTGGTTCTGATCGTGAGACCTACCTGATTGTACACGTGACCGATGTCTATAAACTAGGGCTCATGTACCCGGAAAGTATAGGCGTTGCCTACCAGAATTTTCCGATGACAGGGAATATGCATGGCATGATCAATCAAATGAAAGTGCAAGTTAAGGAAAATAATTTTGACACCTATACACTGCAATCTGTTTCAGACAATGAGATCAGAGTATTTTTCCTGAGTGATGAAGAAAGTAGTCAGACGTTGTTGGCAAGGATGCTGCCATTTGTAGATAAGACTGCGCCGACGGAACAAGATCTGGCGCAACTGATCTACCAACAAGGAGGCTATTGGGTATATAAGCTACCTTAGAAATAAAAAAATAGCCTTGAGCGACAATAAAACTCCCAAAAAAGCGGACACATAATCATTTACACAAAACGATGATAGCGTACAATACGAACCCATAAAATTTGAATTAAAAAAGTATAAAGGAGGAGAGATGAAACACGCGATAACCCATATATTGGCCATACTGGCGATGACTGCATTTTTCTCGGGCACAGTGTTGGCGGCGGATTTTGAAGGTCGTACGAAATGTAGTTCATGTCACAAATCGCAAGCTAAATCATGGAATGACACGGCGCATGCCAAAGCGATGGAATCGTTAAAACCGGGCACACGCAAGGAAGCTAAGATAAAAGCGAAGCTGGATCCGGATAAGGACTACACGCAAGACAAGGACTGTGTAGGCTGTCATGTTGATGGATGGGGCAAGAAAGGTGGCTATACGGTAGAAACACCGAAGAAGCCGCTAGCGGCAGTTGGTTGTGAATCCTGTCATGGACCTGGGAAGAGCTATCGGGGAGATCACCGTAAGGGAGGTCAGGCCTTTGAAAGCAAAGGCACTACCATGCAACGCAAAGTATTGGCAGACAAAGGGCAAGACTTTCATTTTGAAGAAGCTTGCAGTGCTTGTCATTTAAACTACGAAGGTTCGCCATGGAAAGGTGCGAAAGCTCCCTATACGCCATTTACTCCGGAAGTTGACGCGAAATACACATTTGATTTTGACAAGATGGTGAAGGATGTCAAAGCGATGCATGAGCATTACAAGCTTGATGGTACATTCGTAGGGGAACCCAAGTTCAAGTTTCATGATGAATTTCAAGCGAATGCCAAAGAGAAAGTGGCAGATAAAAAAGATAAAAAAGGAAAAGACTGATGAGCGGCTTACAGAAAGGTGCGATAGGGACACTACTGACAGGCGGGTTATTGGGATATTGCTGGTAGCGGTGGTATTTGGAGGAGAAGCGGCGCTATCTACCGAAGAATTCTGCACCAGCTGTCACTCGATGACATATACGCAGACGGAACTCAAGGAATCGACTCATTATGGGGCACTAGGGGTGAATCCTGGCTGTAAGGACTGTCATATACCGCAAGGATTCAAGAATTTTCATTTAGCGTTATATACGCATGCGGTAGATGGTGCGAGAGAGCTTTATTTGGAATTGGTTAATGATTATTCGACGTTGGAGAAGTTTAATGAGCGTCGGCTGATTATGGCGCATGATGCGCGGATGAATTTGAAGAAATGGGACAGTGTAACATGCCGTGACTGTCATAGAGATCCGAATCCGCCTGGAGCGGATGCCCAGGAAGCGCATAAGAAGATGAAAACGGAAGGAGCGACGTGTATAGACTGTCATCAGAATCTGGTGCATGAGGAAGCGCCGATGACGGATCTGAATGCGAGTTTGGCTGCGGGCAAGATGGTGTTGAAGCCGGACGAAGATGAAGAAGATGAAGACGACGAAGAAGATGAGGAAGAAGACGAGGATAGTGCTAGTGAGGTAACCGCAAGCGAAGAGGATGATGATGAAGAGGATGACGATGACGAATAATTCCCTTCACGCTTAAGAGGTCATAGGTGCCAAAGCTTTGGAGATGGCATATCTCCAGAGGAGAGGTAGGATATAAAAATTGTCTCAAAAAGAAATAATCGTTATTTGATAATTATTATTAATACTCAGAAAGTAATAGTCTTGTGTGAAGTAATTCGGTATTAATAAGAATCGTTTTGAAGTAGATCAGCATTAATCATAGATTAGTGCTGATTAATAGTTGAATTTTGTTCATCAGTTAACAACTCTCTTACTATAATGCTTCAATTTATAGAAGGGCTTTTACTGTGGCAGAAGAGTCACAAAATAAATTGGTTTATGCTGGAAAACTTGGATATAGCTTTCGTCGGCATTTGCATGAAAGATTTATAGAAACTTTTTTTATTCTTGTCAGCAATTCTTTCGGTTGCAATTATGCTTGCAATCATTGTGATGCTTGTGAAGGAGTCGGTAGTTTTTTTTCGGCAAGTATCTATCTGGGATTTTTTAACGGATACGCAGTGGACACCGTTATTTGATGATGCTCATTATGGAATACTACCGCTAATCTCTGGAACGATAGTAAGTTCTTTGATTGCGTTGCTGGTTGCACTTCCTATGGGTACCATAATTGCCATATATCTTTCTGAGTTTGCACCATTTTCTGTGCGTGAAATTGCAAAACCTTCCCTCGAATTATTGGGTGGTGTGCCGACAGTTGTCTACGGATATTTTGCACTATTATTTGTAACCCCATTGTTGCAAATTATTTTCCCGGAATTGCCAGGTTTTAATTTACTATCCGCTGGATTGGTAATGGGAATAATGATCATTCCATATGTAAGTTCAATGACTGAAGATGCTATGCGCGCGGTTCCAATGAATCTGCGTGAAGGTTCTTACGCTATGGGCGCTACACGTTTTCAGACATCTATTCGCGTAGTTATGCCGGCAGCGTTTTCTGGTATAGCCGCTGCATATATTTTAGGCATATCGCGTGCTGTTGGTGAAACAATGGTAGTGGCAATTGCCGCTGGAATGCAGCCGAATTTGACATGGAATCCAATGGAACCTGCGGCAACAATTACAGCTTATATTGTTCAAGTAAGTTTAGGAGATTTGCCGCATGGAAGTATCGGTTACCAGACTATATTCGCTGCTGGCTTGACTTTACTGTTAATAACACTCGTATTTAATATCATTGGACATTTGTTGCGGAAACGATATCGCGAGATTTATTGATGAATTGGAGACAATTTTGATTATTAGCGTTTTGTTGCGATAGATAATTTCTTAAGATGTTTGCTAGTGGAAGCATACAATGAGAAGCGGGAAAAGCCTCGAAGAAATTAGAAGAATCATCAGCCTGCATAAAAGATGGGACTTGATTTTTATGATCACTGGCATTATTGCGTTAATGATCGCGATAATGACTTTTGTGGCCTTATTTGCACATATGTTGATCGATGGTTTGCCACGCTTATCTTGGGAGTTTTTTTACATCATTTCCATCACGTCGCCCAGAGTCTGCCGGCATCTTATCTGCTTGGGTTGGTACTACTTTGGTTATGCTCGTAACGGCAGTAGCAGCGGTGCCATTGGAATAGGGTCAGGCATATATTTGGAAGAATACGCCCCCCGGAATTTGTTGACCGAGATCATTGAGATAAATGTCACCAACTTGGCGGGTGTTCCTTCAATTATATATGGTTTGCTTGCATTGGGATTGTTTGTGTATCAATTAGGCTTTGGGCAGAGTATCTTGGCAGCTGGATTAGCTTTAGCGTTATTGATTCTGCCGGTTGTTATTGTGGCTACACGCGAGGCGATACGATCAATTCCCATTACCATACGAGAAGGAGCCTATGCATTGGGCGCAACCAAGTGGCAAACAGTTTCGGATCATTTATTGCCATACTCAGCTGCAGGAATTCTAACAGGAATTATTATTGGTTTGGCCCGAGCAATTGGTTGAAACTGCTCCAATTATTACGATTGGAGCATTGACGTTTATTGCTTTTTTACCCCCATCTCCAGTAAAAAATGAATTTCCATTTATATCTTTTGAGTGGCTCACGGCTCCTTTTACAGTGATGCCAATACAAATGTTTAACTGGGTGTCACGACCAGAGGAAGCTTTTCAGTTGAATGCGGCTGCAGCAGGCTTGGTTTTAGTCATTATGACTCTTGCCATGAATGGGTTGGCAATTTATTTACGCTACAGAATGCGGAAAAAACATTAAATGGTAAAATGATGCATATATCGAAAGAAATTGCAGAGTCTGCTCAATATAAATCTGAAGTAAGGAACCTCAGCTTTTACTATGGAGAATTTAATGCGCTTAAGAATATTGATATGGTGTTGCACGATAAAAAAATTACAGCACTGATTGGTCCATCTGGATGTGGTTAAGTCGACATTCTTGAGATGCTTTAATCGTATGCATGATTTGTATCCAGGTAATCGTTATGACGGCGAAATAATTTTGTACCCTGATGATGTAAATATTTTAGCCTCGAATGTTGATCCGATTGAAGTACGGATGAGGATAAGTATGGTGTTCCAAAAGCCAAATCCATTTCCTAAATCAATTTATGAGAATGTAGCTTATGGATTGCGTGTAAGAGGGATTAAACAGCGAGCAATTCTAGATGAAAAAAATAGAGATAGCTTTACGCAATTCGGCGTTATGGGATGAAGTCAAAGATCGTTTACACGATCTAGCTTTTAACCTCTCAGGAGGGCAGCAGCAGAGACTTTGTATTGCTCGTGCTTTAGCAACAGATCCGGAGATTGCTATTTGACGAACCAACCTCTGCACTTGATCCAATAGCGACGGCTAGTAGTATTGAAGAATTAATTACCGACTTAAAGACTAAAGTTACTATACTCATTGTTACTCACAATATGCAGCAAGCAGCGAGAGTGTCGGATTACACTGCTTATATGTATTTAGGCGAGTTAATTGAGTTTAATGTAACAGATACAATATTTATTAAACCTAAAAATAAGCAACCGAAGATTATATTACTGGTCGTTTTGGTTAATGAATAGCAATTGTTTAAATAAGCAATCGAGTTTTTTAGTTTCTTGCAGGTTTAATCTCTTCTTCGGAGATGATTTTTCTATCTAGGTTGTACCTGCAACAGTAGTTTATTTTGTCACGCATCGGATAAAAATCTACATAATGCATGGAATAATTATATGAGTGGCGCCGATGCTGTGTAATTGACTTGATAAAGAATCAAGGTAGCATCGCCCATTTCGGAAAGTCGGAGCCAGAAGCAAAATGCGTAAAAAGATGGTTGTTGGTAACTGGAAGATGCACGGTAATTTGTTAGAGAATAAACAGCTACTTGATGCGGTAATCTCTAGTTTAGACGGATTGCACGAAGATCTTATCGCCGTTTGTGTGCCTTACCTCTATCTGCCGTCTGTACAAAACCAATTTGCAGAGTTCGAGTATAGCTTGGGGCGCTCAGAACGTGAGTCATATGAAAAGGGTGCGTACACAGGAGAGTTTCAGCATCAATGTTGAGTGATTTTCGGTGTCAATATGTTATTGTAGGGCATTCGGAAAGAAGAATGCTATTTGGTGAAAACAATAATGTGGTTGCAGAAAAATTTGTGGCAGCTCAAAACGCCGGAATAATTCCAATTTTATGCGTTGGAGAGACATTTGGAGCAACGTTGAAGCTTACAATACTGAGCAAGTCATTGAGCAACAATTAAAGTCGGTCATTAATTTGGCAGGAATCGAGTCACTAAACAAGGCCGTTATTGCTTATGAGCCGGTCTGGGCCATTGGAACAGGTATAACTGCATCGCCAGAACAAGCGCAAGATGTACATACATTTATTAGGGAAGGCTTAGCTAAGCAGAATTCGAATGTGGCAAATCAAGTGATTATTCTCTACGGCGGAGCGTTAAAGGCAGTAATGCATCTGAGCTATTTGCTATGCCAGATATTGATGGTGGTTTAATAGGTGGCGCTTCGCTTATTGCAAATGATTTTATAACAATTTGTCGCGCATTACGTCATTAAATTTTTTGGAGTATAACGTTGGAAATCTTGGTTTGGGCTGCGCATGTTTCGCTAGCGATCGTATTAATAGTTTTGGTATTATTGCAGCATGGTAAAGGCGCAGATATGGGGGCTGCATTTGGTAGTGGTTCAGCAGGTAGTTTGTTTGGAGCGAGTGGTTCAGCTACTTTCTTAAGTCGTGCTACAAGCTTTGTTGCAGCAATGTTTTTTGTCACGAGCTTGAGCTTAACCTATTTCTCGATGAATCAAACTTCGGGGGGAAGTGTAATGGGTAGTATCATGGATGGTTTGGACGAGACTGGGAGTGCTGCAGGGACAGAAGTGAATGAATCATCGACTTCTGGACTTGATGACAATATGTTTGAAGATGATGGCAGCTCAATAGTTAACAAAATACCTGAGTAACACTTCGACAATAGAATTAGTATAGAAGCTTAGTGATAAGATAAAGCATGGTTTTGCCGCCGACGTGGTGGAATTGGTAGACACGCCGTCTTGAGGGGGCGGTGGCGAAAGCTGTGCGAGTTCGAGTCTCGCCGTCGGCACCATGTGCAGTAGTTGATTCTCCTTTAAACTATAACGTATAAATTTAAGATGCTTGAGAACTATTTTCCGATACTATTATTCTTTATGTTGGTTTTCTGGTAGGAGTTGTACCCATGCTTTGTGGATGGCTACTTGCGCCGAACAATCCAGATAGTGAAAAGCTTTCACCTTATGAGTGCGGATTTGAGGCTTTTGAAGATGCGCGGATGAAGTTTGATGTGCGCTACTATTTGGTAGCAATATTGTTTATCTTATTTGATCTAGAAATTGCGTTTCTTTTTCCATGGGCGATTGTACTAGATGAAATTGGATTGTTTGGATTTCTAGCAATGATGATTTTTCTAAGCATCTTGGTGGTGGGATTTATTTACGAATGGATGAAAGGTGCGTTAGAGTGGGATTAATGTTATGGGTATAGAAGGAACGCTTGAAAAGGGTTTTATTACTACTAGTCTGGATTCGATTATTAATTGGGGCGAACCGGCTCTATGTGGCCAATGACCTTTGGGTTGGCATGTTGTGCGGTCGAAATGATGGAAACAGGAGCTTCTCGTTATGATCTTGATCGTTTTGGAATAGTATTTCGTCCAAGCCCACGTCAATCGGATGTTATGATTGTTGCCGGAACGTTATGTAACAAAATGGCACCTGCTTTACGTAAGGTCTATGATCAAATGGCTGAGCCCCGATGGGTAATATCTATGGGATCATGCGCGAACGGGGGCGGGTATTACCATTATTCTTACTCGGTAGTTCGTGGGTGTGATCGTATAGTGCCGGTTGATATTTATGTGCCTGGTTGCCCACCGACCGCGGAAGCTTTGTTGTATGGCATCATTCAGCTACAGAATAAGATTAACCGTACTAACACAATCGCGCGCTAAATTTTAATTAGTATGTCTACTATTCAACAAGAAACTCTTGCTGCAATATTGCGGAGATTGCTGCAGAATAAATTAATTAATCTGCAAATGCAGCGAGGTGAATTAACCATCGTAGTAAATGCCGAGGATATTCTGGGAGTCAGTAAAGTATTGCGTGATGACACGGCACTTATGTTTGATACTTTGATCGATTGTGCGGGATTGATTTTTTAACTTATGGTGATGATCTGTCAGTTAAATATGACTTGAAAGATAGACGTTTTGCAGTAA